>JBKCFW010000226.1:0-4086 GCA_046303675.1 bacterium | reverse complement strand
GTCCTTGGTCAGTATGGTGAACGCATTCCATTCATGTTTGCTGCTGGTTTGAGTATGTTGAACTGGCTCTATGGATACTTTATTCTTCCTGAATCACTTGCTAAAGAGAAAAGAAGAAAGTTTGATTGGAAACGAGCTAATCCCATCGGCTCATTGATGCATTTAAAAAAGTACCCTGCTGTAGCCGGATTGATCCTATCCCTTACCTTATTATATATTGGGATGCACGCTGTGCAAAGTACCTGGAGTTTCTATACCATGAAGAAGTTAGGCTGGAATTCAGCGATGGTTGGTTACTCACTGGCCTTTGTTGGTTTGATGATCGCCATCGTTCAAGGGGGCTTGATCCGTATAGCCATACCCAGACTCGGACAAACAAGGGCACTGTATACGGGACTTATCTTATATACAATAGGCATGTTTCTTTTTGCCTTTGCATCTTCAACCTGGCTGATGATCGGCTTTTCAGCCGTGTATTGTCTCGGCGGTATTGCCGGTCCGGCGCTGCAAGGCATGATCTCTTCGCATGTTCCTCCTAATGAACAAGGTGAGCTCCAGGGGGCGTTGACCAGTCTGATGAGCGCCACATCCATTGTTGGTCCACCGATCATGACCAATCTATTTTCAGTGTTTAGTAGGAATAGTAGTAACTATTATTTTCCTGGCGCACCTTTCATAGCAGGCGCAGTCTTCTTTCTTTTAAGCACCATACTTACATTCAGGAGTCTGCAAGCTGAGAAAAAAGCCGTGCCTTTTTAGTCAGTTATGTTGTTAAAATCTGACTAAAAGCAGGTTTTTACTATAATTTATTCTTGTTTACCAATTATTAAGGATACCTTTGTCTGGTAAATTTGAGTTAAGTACAGTCTCTAGTAAGTGAATGAATTTTCTGCTAAGCATCTTCTGCTAATAGTAAGTCTTCTTTACATCTGTGTTTCTCTCATGTATTGTTAATTATTTATTTTTTTGAAATGAACATTTATGTTTCAAATTTGAGCTTCAACGTACAAGATGAAGACTTAAAAGAATTCTTTGCTGAGTACGGAGAAGTAACTTCAGCAAAGGTTATTACAGACAAATTCACTGGCCGTAGCCGTGGCTTCGGTTTTGTTGAAATGTCTGATGATGCATCCGCACAGAAGGCTATCCAGGAATTGGATGGTGCAACTGTTGAAGGTCGTGCTATCAAAGTAAGCGAGGCAAAGCCACGCGAGCAACGTCCAAGCACCGGTGGCGGTGGCGGTGGTCGTCGCAACTTTGGTGGTGGAAACGGCGGTGGAAACCGTTGGTAATCGCATCAACTACCGATTTGAAGAGAGCCTGTTGGCTCTCTTTTTTTTTGTTTGATATGTCGATCCGAACAATTACATAGAGATAGTCTACAATGATGTAGAATTTTTATCTGAACTTTGCGTACAAACCAATTGCATGAGCATAGTTACTGAATTCAACGAATACCGTGAGCGCATGAATGATGTTATCCTTGGCAAGGGTAATCTTGTGATGAAGCGGTTGTGGAATCTGGACACCAACACCTATCAGGAAGGAGCGCTGGATGTTCGTACGAAAGAGATGCTTGGACTGGTTGCCAGCATGGTGTTGCGTTGTGATGATTGCGTCAAGTATCACCTAGGCAAATGCCATGAACTTGGGATCAACACGGATCAGATCTATGAGGTATTTTCAGTTGCCAACATCATCGGTGGTACGATTGTTATACCTCATACCCGCAGAGCAGCAGAATACTGGGAGGCGCTGATCGCAGAGGGAGAGAATACTTCAGCATAACCCTAGAAAGAAATTATTATATTTAAATATAAAAGTGTCATATGAGCGAAGCTACACAAACAGCACCGGCAGCATTAACCTCCAAAGATTTCCAGACCGATCAGGAAGTCCGTTGGTGCCCGGGTTGTGGTGATTATTCCATTCTTGCCCAGGTGCAGAAGATCATGCCAACACTTGGTATACCCAGAGAGAATATCGTGATCGTTTCAGGGATCGGTTGTTCAAGCCGTTTCCCTTACTATATGGAAACCTATGGTATGCACTCTATCCATGGCCGTGCAACAGCCATTGCCAGCGGATTGAAAGCTGCTCGTCCGGAATTAAGCGTATGGATCGTTACGGGAGATGGTGATTCACTTAGTATCGGTGGCAACCATACCATTCATTTGCTGAGAAGGAATTTTGATGTCAACATCATGATGTTCAACAATCAGATCTATGGGTTGACCAAAGGACAATATTCACCTACTTCAGAAGAACATAAAGTAACGAAGTCGACTCCCTTCGGAAGCATCGATCATCCTTTCAATCCACTTGCTCTGGCAATGGGGGCTGATGCAACATTTATTGCAAGGAGTATGGACAGAGATCCGAAGCACTTGCAAGAGTTGTTGTTGAGGAGCAATGCACACAAGGGCTCTTCATTCCTTGAGATCTATCAAAACTGTAACATCTTTAACGATGGTGCTTTTGAGATCTTCACAGAGAAATCATCCAAGCCAACCGAAACTCTTTTCCTTGAGCAAGGAAAACCTTTGTTGTTTGGTGCTAATAAAGAGAAAGGCATCAAGCTTGATGGATTCAGGCCGGTGATCGTTGATCTGAGTGCTGGGGGCAGTGCAGATGATTGCTGGATCCATGATGAAAAAGATTTCTATAAAGCGCAGATCCTTACAAGAATGTTTGACGATCCAACTATTGAAGGTCATCTTCCTCGTCCGTTTGGTGTATTTTATCAAACAGACAGACCATGTTATGAGGATCAGATGCAACTGCAGCTTGATGAGGTGATCGCTAAAAAAGGCAAGGGCGATCTTAATAAGTTGCTCAGGGGTAATGAGACCTGGACAATTGCATAAATTTCATGCCTGACTGTTAAGGGACAAGGGACAGGGGACGAGGGACAAGGAAATACAAGGTTGAGGGAGGTTTAGAGATGTTGAAGGAAGTTTAGAGAAGTTTAACAATAATGTTTTTTCAGAGAGATTAAACTTTTTAATTCATGAAGAGTCAGAATATAGAATCAAATCTGATCATCATGAAAACAAGATTTTTACTGCTGCTGGCTATTGCTTCGATCATGACCATATCAACTGCAGATGCACATATTAACGCTGGTCAAAAGATCACTTCACTGAATACATGTGATCATAACAGAAGAGGAAAGATGGCAAGGGTTAGGGCGCATAGAATGAGACACCATCACATGATAGGCAGGCCATTCATGAGAAAAGCACGTACTCCGCGTGTTGGTCTTTCTTTGGTATTCTAACTCAAGCAGCGATCAAGTTAGCAAGCAGATATCTATGGTCAGCTAGCTGACTACACCAAGCCCTTGTCTGATGACGACAGGGGCTTCGTCTGTCATATCAACAACAGTTGAATATTCTATCCCGCCAATACCTCCATCCACGACAAGATCAACAAGCTTTCCAAACTTATTGAAAATGAGTTCAGGATCGGTGTATTCTTCCACCATCTCTCCTGGCAGAGATGAACTGAGAATAGGATGACCTAACTCTGCAGCAATCGCATGGGTGATGATGTGATCGGGCACTCTCAATCCGATCGTATCTTTTTTACTTTTCAGGATCTTAGGTACTTCTTTACTCGCAGGAAGAATAAATGTGAACGGACCTGGAATATTTTGTTTGATGAATCTATACTGTGGTGTACTAATGGATCGTGCATACTTACTAAGATCTGAAAGATCGCTGCACACGAAGGAGAGGTTTGCTTTTTCGGGATCGATTCCTTTAATGCGACAAATTCTTTCTACCGCTTTCGGCTGAAAAATATCACATCCCAATCCATACACCGTATCTGTTGGATAAATGATCACACCTCCTTTGCGCAGGCAATCCGCGATCTGCTTGATCAACCTGCCTTGTGGATTTTCCGGATGTATTGTAAGAATCATAGCAAATAATTATTCTCATTATCAATCAGCACTCAGCGAGTTTCATCTGTAGGTCTCGTCTCCCGAATCGGGCTTCGCCCTCTCGGGATCTTCGACCTTGTCCCTTGTCCCCTGTCCCTCGTCCCTTGTAGGATTCTTTAACTGGAAGCTTTTCCTAT
>JBKCFW010000225.1:0-23295 GCA_046303675.1 bacterium | reverse complement strand
TATTAAATGTGACATTGGGGTTGAGTTCAAGCCCAACGCAACCACTATCCGGAAGATTTTTCGAAATGATTTTCGGAAACTGAAGAGATATAGCAGAACTGTTATCAGCAACTTTTGTAATCTGACATCCCTTGTCGGTTTTGATTTTCAGTATAGGCAAAAAATACCCTTCCTTTTTGTAGATATGCTGATAAACGTTTGACGATGTAGTGAACTTTCTATTGAACACGTCTCCGAACTCCCAAATTCGCTCTGTAATTATGCCCCCAGGATCTGGAGTCTGATCTGTAAAGTTGACTACCAAAGGTGTATCACACCCAACAGTAACATCAGATATGAATACAGGAACAGGAGCTGGATGAATAGTTATATTTTTTTCTACAGTGTAGATACATGATCCAATCAAAGACTCAAGTCGGACTGTTTTTATACCATCTGAAGTGAACTTGTACCTCAAGTCTTTTGATGTTGCAACCTGCACATTATCTATAAACCATGTGTTCACGATTGTAGGCGAAGTAGCGGTATTGGCACACAGTACATTGGTGTTGGCACAGGCTGCAGATGGAGCAGTAAACTGAGCTGTAGCAGGACTTGATGACACAGTATAATCAACCTCACGTACATCAATACAGGAATTTGCACCGGTGGCTTCCAAACGCATCTTGTATGTACCGGGTTGCGAAAAAGTGATCGTTGGTTCAGATGCTGTAATATCACTGAACACAACGGGAACTGGCCCTATGGCCGACCATTTGTATGAAATGGCACCCTCAGAGATGTTGGATACATTAACGTCGGCTGGAAACTTACACACATTTGGTGAAGGCAGGTAGAAATCAGCTTTCACCTTTTCCTCTACCTTGATGAAATCATTGGGTGATTCACCAAAGGCTTTACAACCCGCTTCAGTTTCAATAAACAGCCTCACCTTAAAACTCCCTGAATTTGTATACGTGTGTGCTACACTGTTATTGGTTACAGTAGTTTTTTGTCCGTCACCAAATTCCCAGGTCCAATTTTTGATCTTATTGACATACTTATCCCCCGTTGCATCATCCACCAATTCATCCGGAGTGGTGTTGTCGGTGAGTACAACATCGAGTGGATTACATCCACTATTTAGTGAGGATCCAAATGAAACGTTGACTGGCGGGAAAACAACTACAACCTGCGTTTGAAATCCTGGCTGATCGTTGGCCAGATTTCTGACAGTAAGCGTAACGCGATAAACTCCCGGATCATCATAGGTCCATTCCGGTGATGGATCTTTCCTGTTCGGTAGATCCGGACTGCCATCACCCTTATTCCAGATCCATTCGACTATAGGGGAACCATTTACAGAGTATGACTCATCCTTGAATTTAACAGTGACACCAACACCTGGGGTATAACACACTGGTGTCTGATATGAGAACTTTGCTACGATCTGCGCATTTACCTGTTGAGAACAGCACAACATTAAAAATACAAGAAGCCTGATCGCAATAATTTTTACTGGCTTTGTCGGCTGAATAATATGACGAAAGTTGTTTAACAAAATGCGAGTGATATGAAACCCGAATTTAAGGCCGTTTTTCGACCTATATCGCATAAAATCAAACAATTATGCATTATATGACATTTTTCACTTCGATACAAAATCCCAACCCTGGTAGGCACCACCTGATTTTATCGCGGCTTCTGCGATTGGCATCAGGTTGGTTTCGATCCACTGATAACTCGGTTTTTCACTTTTTTTAAGTACCAGTGAATATTTTGCTGTTTTGGTATCTGACTGTAATGGCATGGAAACCAATATAAAACCAGAGGATTGTGGCAGCATAAGAAACTTTTTCCGGGTTTCTACATCAGGAAATACGAAATAATGAAAAACATCAACAGAATCATTACCTATAGCACCTTCCCTCGCCATCTCGCTCAACCTTCGTCTGCTGTCTATTTTGATCAAGTCCATTTGTGAAGGATAAAGCACCGTATTGTAATTCTCCCAGTTTGCATCATTTCTTGCGATACACAAAAATTGGAACGAGGGAAAATTCAGCAGGGTCTGATTGATCGCCTTCAGATAACCAATTGTATCCGGTGCATAGAAATAAAATTCCCTCAAGCCCCGTTGTGTAAATCGGCCAGCAAAGACTGTCCCGTTCTGCCTCGCAAGCATCTCCACCAATTTTTCTTCCATCCTCAACAACTGATCAACTTCATCTCCCTGTGGCATACCATTTGCGTCAGGTTCATTCAGTTTTACCCTGACCATGATCGCAAAAGGATTTTCTTTCATGGGAGCGATCTTCTTCAATCCAAGGTCAACATTGATAGATACCGGTTTACCTTTCAACGAAACAATATAGTTCTCCCAATCGCTCGTGAGCTGCTGGGCATTCAGAAAACCAGAAAGAAAAAGAGAGAATAGGAACAAATATCTTTGCATGGGCAGTGGGCTGTTGGTAAAGTAAAGTAATTTCAATTAAGAGAAACAAAGAAATAAATGCAACGGATACAAGACATAATTAACGTTTTAGAAACACAAGCACCCCTGTATTTGCAGGAGTCATACGACAACAGCGGTTTGGTGTGTGGAGATCGTGATCAAGTATGCTCAGGTGCTATCACTGCATTAGACCTTACAGAAGAGGTGATAGATGAGGCCATCCTTCGTAAGCAGAACCTCATTATCGTACATCATCCCCCGATCTTCAGTCCGATCAAAAGCATCGTGAAAGGCAATGCCGTAGCAAACCTCTTGATCAAAGCAATTCGTAATAACATCAGTGTATATGCCTGCCATACTAACCTGGATAATGTGCTTTGGGGTGTGAATGGAGAGATAGCAAACAGAATTGGTCTGATCAACAGGCAAGTTCTTCTACCCAAAGCTGATACGCACAAAAAGATCATCACATTCGTGCCTTCCTCCCATCTTGACAAGGTAAAAGACGCGTTATTCTTGGCAGGAGCAGGTAAGATCGGCCAATATGAGGAGTGTAGTTTCAACGTAGCCGGACAAGGAAATTTCAAACCACTTGAAGATGCAACGCCCTACTCAGGTGAAAAAGGCAAAAGACATACGGCGGATGAGGAGCGATTGGAGGTAATCTTTCCTACCCACCTACAATCATCTATCATCAATGCACTACTGAACAACCATCCTTATGAAGTCCCGGCTTATGATATTTTGTCGTTAGACAACCAGTTTAGGGAGTTTGGAGGGGGTGTGATCGGGAAACTACCTGAGCCGGTCACCGAAATAGAATTGCTGACGCTACTTAAATCAACCTTCAACACCGGTGTGATCAGACATAGTGAGCTTACAAACAAACCCATACAAACCATAGCCGTCTGCGGAGGATCAGGTAAGTCAATGATTTACAGCGCTTTATCCATGAAGGCAGATGTATTCATCACAGCCGACCTAACCTATCATGATTTTTTCAGTCCGAATGGGAAGATACTGCTGGCTGATATAGGTCATTTTGAGAGTGAGCAATACACTTCAGACCTACTGGAGAGGCTGATAAAAGAAAAATTCCCTACCTTTGCCGTCCAAAAAACAGGTATTAATACCAATCCCGTCAACTACTTTTTATAACTCATTATGGCAACAGCAAAAGAATATTCCGTAGAAGAAAAACTCGCTTCCCTTCTTAATTTGCAAAAAGTAGAAAGCAAGCTTGATGAGATCGCGATCCTTAAAGGAGAACTTCCAATCGAAGTACGTGATCTTGAAGATGAGATTCAGGGTTTGCATGCCAGAGAAACAAGACTGGAAGAGGAGATCAATGGAATCAACGAATTCATCAAACAAAAGAAAGAGGCTATCCTTCATTCCGAAGAGTTGATCAAGAAATACGAAAAACAAAGCGACAACGTAAAAAACAACAGGGAATACGAAGCAATCAACAAAGAACTTGAGATGCAAACCCTTGAGGTAAAGCTTTGTGAGCGCCATATCAAAGATGCAAATGAAGAGATCGCTGAAAAGGCAAGGGTTCTTGAAGGTGCAAAGAAAACCATCGCGGCCAAAGAAGCGAATCTGAAAGTTAAGAAAGGAGAGCTTGACAAGATCATTGGTGAAACTGAGAAAGAGGAAAAAGAATACAGGGGTCTGGCAGAAAAAGCTCGTCAGGCTGTTGACGCAAGACTGCTTACTTCATTTGACAGGATCAGAAAAAATTTCCATAACGGCCTGGCAGTTGTAACGGTTGTTCGTGATGCATGCGGAGGTTGTTTTAATTCAATTCCACCACAACGCCAAAGTGAGATTCGTCAGCATAAGAAGATCATCGTTTGTGAGAACTGCGGAAGGGTTCTTGTTGATGAAGAGATGGCTACAGCAAAGTAAGATCGATTAACAAATTGATAAAAGCGATTCCGCCTTCAAGCAGGATCGCTTTTCTTTTTTAGGGCACACCCTTTGGTATCTGAGAGCATTCTGACAACATCCATTTCGCTGATCTTTGGAATCCCTATTTCATACAAACAGAACAATTGCAACTCCTGTTTGATGATGGAACAATTGAACCGCTTGATCAGTGTGATCACATCATTTACGATGGTGTAATCAAATTGAAGTTGGTAAGTGACTTCAACCGACTTCCTAACAGCAGGTGTTAGTTGTAACACCAGGGATGCAGCAGTCTTATAAGCATTGATCAAGCCGGGAACGCCAAGAAGTGTTCCACCAAAATAACGCACCACAATAACGCAGATATTCGTCAACCCCTTACTGTCGATCTGCCCAAGTATCGGCCTCCCTGCGGTTCCGGAAGGTTCGCCAGCATCAGTTGACCTGAAGGTCATTCCATCAGCACCAATACGATACGCAAAGCAGTGATGAGAGGCCTTTGGATGCTGACTTTTCACTTCAGCTAATCGTTGTTTGAAGTCGTCTATAGATGAAACCGGAAACGCTAGAGCAATGAACCTGCTACCCCTATCATTAAACTCCGCTACAGAAGGGGTCTCTATTGTCTGATAATAATTGGGATCATGCATCATTGCCCCTTATTTAGGTACACATTCAGTAAATCACGACCGATCTGCTGCTGATCTTGTATGCTGTAAGTATCCTGAAGTACAGGTGCCTTGGTGCCCTGATGTAGATTCAATGCAGGATTGGTGAACACCCGTGCCTCATCCCAGTAGCCCGCAGAAATCATAGCAGAGATGACCCCCCTGCCCCCCTCAACCATGAGTCCTTGTATTTTTTGTTGATCTAAAAAAACCATCAGTGATTTCCAGAATTGTGCATCGTTGGTTATTTTCTTATACATAACAGGACCATCGACTCCTTCTTTCTCTCCATTAATGATGACAAGGGGCTTGCCATCATTAAATATCTTTAGTGACTTAGGCAGACTATTGTTCCTGTCCAACACAATTCGCAACGGCGATTTCCCTTCAACAAGCCTGGTGGTAAGCGATGGATCATCCAATAAGGCTGTACGTCTACCGATCATAATAGCATCTTCCTCGGACCTCCACTGATGAACAACGATATCTGCTTCATTGCAGGTGATCTTTATGCGTTCATCAGTACCTGATCCGATAAATCCATCGGCCGACTGTGCCCACTTCAATGTAATGTATGGACGCTGCTGGGTAAAAGAAGTAAAGAATCTGCGATTCTGATATGCTGCAGCTTGCTCCATGACCCCAACACGCACATCTATACCGGCTTGTTTAAGTAAATTGATTCCTGCACCATGCACTACAGGATTCGGATCAGTTACAGCGATCACCACTTTACGTATGCCTTCTTTGATCAACCTTTCGGCACATGGGGGTGTTTTGCCATGATGTGAACAAGGTTCGAGTGTGACATACATTGTTGATGCGGAAATTAAATGTTTATTCTCCGCTGACACAGCACTCAGACAATTCACCTCTGCATGGGCCTGCCCAAAACATGCATGGTATCCCTCTCCAATAATAACATCATCATGAACCAATACAGCGCCTACCAGGGGATTGGGAGAAACAAAACCTGCACCTTTGGCAGCAAGTTCCAGCGCACGCTGCATGTAGATATCATCGGTTGAAAACATATTTTAGCGGCATTCCAAATAAAAGGATTTGTCACTTTTTGAATGAGCATATCCGGCTGGGTTGCTGGCTCAAAGTTAATTGTTTTACATTTGAACATGCGCATCAAAGAAGCCTACCAGCTGTTGAAGTCAAGCATTTCCCATTTGTACGAAAACAGAGAAAGTTCAAATATTGCAGAACTGGTGATGGAAGACTTGACCGGCTGGGAAAGATCGAAAAGAATCATTTACCATGACCAAGAATTGAATCACGATCAACTTGAACGATTTGAACAGTATACATCTGCTCTTAAAATGGGAAAACCTGTTCAATATGTTCTGGGCTCAACCTGGTTCGGTGGAATGCGCTTTCAAGTTGACGAACGTGTACTCATCCCAAGACCGGAGACAGAAGAGTTGGTAGAAGAAGTGAAAAAAACAATCCCGCAAAAGTCAGACAAGCAAGAGCACACCTTCAAGGCCATTGATATTGGCACCGGCAGTGGCTGTATCGCCATTGCACTGAAAAAACATTTCCCATCATGGGAAGTCTGGGGCATAGATGTCAGCAATGATGCATTGACATTGGCTGAAAAAAATGCTGAAACCAATCAAGCAGATATCATCTTCCAAGAAATTGATATCCTAGCGGAGTCTAAGGTTGATCAACTTCCTGCATTTGATTTGATCGTGAGCAATCCGCCTTATATACCACATGCAGACAAGAATGAAATGACCGATCTGGTACTAAAGCATGAGCCCCACCAGGCACTCTTTATCACCAACAACGATCCATTGCAATTTTATAGATCGATCATTGATTTCTCAGCACATCACTTGTTAAGGGGTGGGTGGATTTTTTTTGAAACCCATGCGGATTTCAGTAAAGATGTTACAAACCTCTTGGAGGAGAATGAATTTGAAGAAACTCAAATCAAAAAAGATATGCAAGGAAAGGAAAGAATAGTTATATCGAAAAAAATAGGAGCTTCTCTGTAATCTGAATCATTGCTTTTCGACAGACAATACCGTTCTCGCACCAAGTTCTTTCGCCACGCGCATCACTGATACTACTGCATCAATATCGACCGACTTATCAGCATTGATAACTATCGTAGGTACTTCCGTTTTCTCTTTAACGATGACAGGAGCCAGCATCGCCTTCAACGAATCGAAAGATACAGGCGTTGTCCCGACATAAAATTGCGTATTGGCATCTATGGATACCACCACATTTTGCTTTGCTTTGGTATCGCCCTGAGATTTAGGTTGTGATAGCTTGATGACGTTTGGATTTGCCAGTGTAGAAACAATAAGAAAGAACATCAAGAGAATAAAAAGAATATCATTGAGGGCTTCTGTAAAGACCTCTGCATCTGCTCTGTATGTTTTTCGTATTTGCATTTCCACTTATTCTATCGTGAGGGCTCTTGTAGTATATCCAGAAAGTCTGCTGCTGCAACTTCCATTTTATTGGCAGTTTTATCAATTTGTGTATGCAAAAAACTAAAACACAAAAATGAAACGAGTCCGATCAACAAACCTGTGATCGAAGTAACAAGTTTTACATACAAACCACCAGCAATAGTATTCAACACAAATTCTCCCGTTGTATTGATGTCAAAAAACAATTGCATCAATCCGGCAAGCGTTCCAACAAAACCAAAGATCGGAGCCGCTCTTGAGATGACACTCAATACACTGAGATTCCTTTCAAGATTATACATTTCAAGGCGAGCAATATTCTCCATACTGCGCTCAATGGCATCAATCGGTTTCCCAATACGCTGAACTCCCTTATCGATGATGCGCGCAACTGGATTGTCTGTATTCTTTGTCATGGCCCTTGCCGCAGCAATATTTCCGCTCACAATATGATCACGAATGATCCGCATGAAATTATCATCGATCTTTCCTGCTTTTCGTATAGCGATGTAGCGTTCAAAGAAAAAGAATACTGCAAGTATGAACAATAAACCCAGCGGTATCATCAATGCACCTCCCGATTGCAAAATATCCCATAACTGCATGGGGTTCGCCTGAGCAACTGTGGAAGTATCTGGCATGGTCCCGGTCTGATTGATCTGAAGAAAACCTGCGATCATGTTAATTTATTTGTACAAATGTAAAATAATTTTCAACTGGCTTACATCATGAAGTTGCGACATTATTTACTAACAACATGATAAAATTATATGCATCACACCGATGCTTCCCAATTTTGAAGCAACTTGACCAATACGGCAACTGATTTTTCCATGTCCTGTACACTTACAAATTCATGTTTTGAATGCAACGCCATTTCACCGGTAAAAATATTGGGACAAGGCAATCCCATGAATGAAAGCCTCGAACCATCAGTGCCTCCTCTTACCGGCTCACTTCTGACGGTCAATCCACATGCCTTGATCGCATTCAATGCATGATCAACCACCTCAGGATGTTGATCCAAGACCTCCCGCATGTTGCGATATTGTTGCGTAACCTTGAACTCATAAGATGCATTGGGATGATTTTTCATCACTTCAATCAGTATATTCTCCAGATTGCGTTCATACATCTCAAGTTGTTGTGTATCGAAATCCCTGATGATGAACCTGACGATCGCATGCTCAGCAGTTCCTCTGATATCGGTTGGATGAATAAACCCTTCTCTGCCTTCAGTTACTTCTGGCGCCAACATATCTTTTGGAAGCGCATCTACAAATGCTGATGCGATCTTAATAGCATTTACCATCTTCCCCTTGGCCGTTCCGGGATGTGTGCTCACCCCATTGATCACTACCTCAACACCATCAGCAGAGAAGGTTTCAAATTCAAGCGAACCCAATTCACCACCATCAAGTGTATAACCATAATCTGCACCAAGTTTTTTAATATCAACATGCTCAACTCCTCTTCCAACTTCTTCATCCGGAGTGAACAATATCCTTACATCACCATGAACAATCGAAGGATCTTCTGATAATTTCTTCGCCAATTCCATAATAATGGCAACACCGGCTTTATCATCAGCACCCAGAAGGGTCAGTCCACTGGCAGTGATAATATCATCTCCAATTTTTTCAAGTAAATACGGATGAGCTGATGCGGTGATCACCTGAGAAGGATCATCCGGCAAAACAATATCTTGTCCCTGATAATTTTCATGTAGAATTGGTTTAACATCCTTTCCGCTGCAGTCAGGCGCAGTATCTACATGAGAGCAAAAACAGATCACCGGAACACCTTTATTTGAATTTGAAGGAATGGTAGCATATACGTACCCCCACTCATCTAGGTGCGCATCTGCAAGTCCCATCTCCAGCAGCTCGGTCACCAAGAGCCTTGAAAGGTCTTTTTGTTTTTCAGTTGAGGGAAAAGATCGACTATCAGGATCACTTTGTGTATCGATCCTGACATAGCGCATCAGACGTTCAGCGATTGGTCTCATGATATATAGTTAAAGATGCCAAACATGTATAGATCGTGTTGGATCATTGGATCCTGTAACCCCTGAGGAAGTCCTCGATCTTCATTCTTTTTTTTCCTTCCAATTGAATTTCTTTCAGATACACCCAGCCATCTTCCGCTGCAAAACGCAAAAATGTTTTTTGATCCGTTTCATGTTGCCCTGCACTTCCTGCAATCTTACCTGTTTCATATATAGATGAGAAAACCTTGAGTATCTTTCCATCCAGTGTAGTAAATGCTCCCGGATAAGGAGAAAGTCCGCGTATCAGATTATACACCCTGACTGCTGATGTCGACCAATTTATTCTACAGGTGTCCGTATGTATTTTGGGAGCATTCGGAATATTTGCTTCATCGAGAATGGCAGACTGAGGAACAGGACTAAGGTTTCCCTCGCAATATTTTCGAATCGTTTCCACAACGAGCGATGCACCAAGCAACTTCATCTCATCGTGCAACTCACCCGCGGTTTCATCATCTCGTATGGCAATGCGCTGTTGCATCAATACATCCCCGGTATCGATCGCGTGTTGCAGCTTAAATGTCGTAATACCTGTTTCAGTTTCTCCGTTAATGATCGCCCAATTAATTGGCGCAGCTCCTCTGTATTTGGGCAGTAATGATGCATGAAGATTTATAGTGCCCATGGGCGGCATGTTCCACACTTGTTCAGGCAGCATCCTGAATGCCACTACGATCTGAAGATCTGCATTGAGTGAACGCAATTGTTCGAGAAATTCAGGGTCTTTTAATTTTACAGGTTGTAAAATGTTGAGTCCATCCTGAACTGCAAATTTCTTCACTGCACTTTGAGAAAGTTCCATACCTCTGCCAGCAGGCTTATCAGGTGCAGTAACTACACCAACAATATTAAAGCCCTCCTGCACCATGCGCTCAAGTACACCCACAGCAAATTCAGGGGTACCCATGAAAACAATCCGACAATCATTGATGTTAGGCATGGCGCAAAAGTAATGAATATACGCGCTTGGATTAGTAGACTATTTATAGATAAGATATTTTGACCTTATCTTATTGAAGGTCTTCAAGCCAGGCTTCCAACTCGCTCTGATCTCTTCTTCACGCATGCCCGCTTTGATCTGAGACATCAACAGATCACTACCGGCCAGTTTGTTGAAAAAAGCATCGCGCGTATTTCCTGATGTTGGAAGGATGAAAAAATGATCTTTATCCGGGAATAAACGATAGGCTTCGAGCAAGAAAGAAAGCTGTAATCGTCCATTCAATTTCACCATCACCTCTTTATCATCTCCGGAAAGATCCCAACCATAACATAATTTGTCTTTTAATTTTGGATTGCCTGCTCCAGGCACAGAGATCGGGGTGAAAGAAAACATGCTGTCGGGCAGTGAGGGATGTCCAATCCACTGAAAAGGTTTGGAAGTCCCACGCCCTTCACTTAATACCGTTCCCTCAAAAAAACATGTAGATGGATACCAATATACTGCAGCCATCGAAGGCAAATTGGGGGAAGGCTTAACAGGTAATTGATATATCGATTGCCTTGTATAACTAGTACAGGGGATCACCTTCAAAAGATCAGCACCGGATTTCTTTTGCAGATCAAAAGATCGCATGGCTTTGTCCGACAACCATCGCTCTCCAACAAGCATCTTTGCATATTCTGCAATGGTCATGCCATACACAACAGGAACAGGTTGCATCCCAACAAAAGAACGAAAAGCCGTATCCAGTACTGGACCATCAACATAATGGATATTGGGATTAGGACGATCAAGAATGATCAAGGGCTTTGCATGAATGAATGCAGCTTCCATAAATTCTTCCAAAGAAGAAATGTACGTGTAAAAGCGAACACCCACATCCTGAATATCATATAAGAGGATATCAATGTTTTTTAAATCCGACTCAGTGGGCCTGCGCTTTGAGCCGTATAGAGAGATCACCGGTATCCCCGTTTTAGGATCTATATAATTTCCCACTTTTGCTCCGGCGTCTGCCGTACCCCTGAATCCATGCTCCGGACCAAAAATCACCCTTACATCAACGTTGTTTTCTTTGAGTACATCCACCAAATGCTGATCATCCAGAACAGAGGTCTGGTTGGCAAATACGCCTACTTTCTTGCCCTTGAGCAACGGGACATACTGATCAATCTGGGCTGCACCAGTCATTACAGGTTGCGACCAGCAGCAATGGACAGCCATCATAAAACACATAAGCACAAACCGAACTTTAAGCATTGCTTTTAACTGATTATTTCAATAAAAATAAAAGAATAAAGGTAGTTTTGCACATACTTTACTGTTACATCTTCCATAAAATGGCATTTCGTCCATTACAGGTGGGTACACCAGTGAGCATTTATCATCAAAAACAACATTATGCAAGTTAAAAAAGGAGATCTGGTGCGTGTTCATTACACAGGCACATTGCTGGATGGCGAACAGTTCGATAGTTCAGCCGGTAGAGCACCATTGGAATTCACGGTAGGCGCAGGCCAAATGATTGCAGGATTCGATGCAGGCGTACTCGGGATGACCATTGGAGAGAAAAAGAAAATTCAAATCAGTCCTGATCAGGGATACGGACACAAAAACCCGGAGGCGATCATAGAATTCCCTTCCTCTAATGTTCCGGAAGGAATGAAGATAGAAGTGGGCATGAAATTGAACCTTCAAAATGAGCACGGACATCCAGTTCCCGTTGAAGTTGTAGAAGTGAAAGAAGATGTCATTGTTATGGATGCCAATCACTTTCTTGCAGGAAAAGATCTCGTGTTTGACGTAGAGATTGTAGAGATCGTAGGCGGCTAATTTTCCGGATACGGTCTTATTTCATAACACCACCGCAACAGTTTCCCTTTAAAATCAAACGGAACAGTTGCGGTGGTTATTTCTTTTATAGAACCCTTGATGGAAGCTGTGTCCATATGAAATTTTCTGGCGTTCGTACTGAAATACAAAACACCATTCGGAGTGAGTTTGCCGATACAAGTATTGATGAGATCAACATGGTCCTGTTGAATATCAAGAATGTCTTTCATTGACTTGCTGTTGCTAAAAGTTGGAGGGTCAAGGATGATGATGTCAAAGCTTGCGTTTGGGACTGTTGGCAAAAACTGTAAAACGTCGGTCCGCACATACTGATATTGATCTCCTGAAAATCCATTCAGCAACATGTTCTCTTTGGCCCAGGACAAATAGGTATTAGAAAGATCCACAGATACCACTTCTTTCGCACCGCCTGCTGCAGCATAAACAGAGAATGACCCTGTGTAACAAAATAAATTCAACACGCGCTTGCCATCAGACTGCTTTCTCACCATCTGTCGTGTGATCCGGTGATCAAGGAACAATCCGGTGTCGAGATAATCGGTAAGATTGACCAAAAACTTTAAACCACTTTCCTCCACCTCAAAAAAATCCTTACGGTCATCGGTTTTCTGATACTGATCAAATCGATCCTCCTTCCTCTTCCTTTCTTTCAAATGCAACTGTTCGGGAGTTCTACCCAAGACATGTTGAATTACTTCCATGCTGTCCTTCAACCATTCTTCATATTCTTCGGGTGACAAATGATGATTGCTTCTGTACTCCGTTACCAATACATCAGGTCCATAAACATCGATGATCAAGGGAAATTCCGGAATATCGCGATCATACAACCTGTAACAGGAAATTGATTGCTGCTTTGCCTGTTTACCGAGAATACGATAAACTTTTTTCAGGCGATTGTCGAACATGATCAATTTTCCATCAGACATGGCAGCAAGTTAACGCAGAAACTATAAACCTTCTCACATGTTGATGTAAATCCTAGAAAGATGTTATGACATGTAAGATCATCAGCTGATATGTTTGGCAACATAGCATGATCAAATCTTTGTTGTAATTTTATAAAAACATCTCACTCATGAAATACTTGACTATATTCTTTATGGCATTGCTTTCAGCTTGTACAATGAATGGACAACAAGCGGAGAATATCACAGTAACAGAATTTGAGCGATCAATCGCCAAACCAAACATTCAGGTACTGGATGTCAGAACTGCTGAAGAATATAAAAGCGGACACATCAACAACGCGCTTCAAGCCAACTGGTTGAACAAAACAGAGTTTTATGACAGGACCGCGCACCTAGATAAAAATAAACCTGTTTACATTTATTGTCTGAGTGGTGGAAGAAGCAGCGCAGCGGCAGCGGCATTAAGGGAAAAAGGATATCAGGTAACGAACCTTGAAGGCGGAATCGCAGCCTGGAAACAATCAAATAAACCTTTGAAGGGTGTTGATCCAAATGCAAAACAAACAAGCATGGCATCATACCTCGGTCAGGTTCAAAGCACTTCACTTGTATTGGTTGATTTCGGTGCTGAGTGGTGTCCACCTTGCATTAAAATGGAACCAGTATTACAAGCTTTCGTAAAAGACAATGCAAATAAACTCACACTGATCAAAATGGACGGCGGCATCGAGACAGAGTTAATGAAATCACTGAAAGTAGAAGCCCTGCCAACTTTTATCCTCTATGAAAATGGGAAAGAGGTTAAAAGAAAACAGGGCTTGGTAACAAGAGAAGAATTCAACTCCTGGATAAAAAAATAAACAATTATTTTTTTGCTTTTTGCATAGCATTACCACCTCCGCTTGCTCCACGTGCTGAATTCATGCCGCTTTTGAACAATTGGAATCTGCTAGGCATTTCCTTTACTGGCCACATTCCATTCGACTCATTAATGTCGGCAGTCTCTCTCATCGGATCCAATCTGATCGATGCAACCTCTTTATCCTTCACAAAAAGCTTGCTGACATTCTTTTCATTCAAGCGCCAAATAGTTACCGGCATCCTTTCAACCTCTTTGGTGCCATCCTTATATGTCCATTCCACTATAATAGGCATCACCATACCCCCTAGATTGCTGAACTTAAGTTCATACAGATTCTTGTCCGCCCAGACAGCATAGTTATCCTTGTCTTTCTGCGCATCCAACTGCTGTTGCATCATTTCCTGGTTCATCTTACTATCAGCAGCACGGTTGTAATAATAAAAATCCCTAAGCGTTGTATCTCGATCAGTGTAGAAATCGATCTTTTTTTCTTCACGATTCCTGACCTTGCTGATGTTTTCAAATTCAGCAGTTTTCATTAAGGCTAGATTTTTTTCGGCATCAAGTTTATACCACTTGACAGAATCAAGCGAAATATCAACAGGATCGGTACCATAGAACCATCCTCTCCAGAACCAATCCAGGTCCATGGCACTTGCATCTTCCATCGTTCTGAACAGGTCAGATGGTGTAGGATGTTTGAAAGCCCATCTTCTAGCATACTCTCCGAAAGCATAATCAAAAAGCTCTCTGCCCATGATCGTTTCACGTAGGATGTTTAGACCTGTTGCAGCTTTTGCATAAGCATTTGCTCCTACATTGACTACATTATCACCTTTCGTCATGATAGGCTCAAGAAGATCTTTAGGAAGTTTCATATAATCAGTGATCAAATGTGCAGGGCCTCTTCTTGATGGATAATTGTTGTCAAATTCCTGCTCTGTCAGGAATTGGCAAAATGTATTCAATCCTTCATCCATCCACCAGTATTGTCTTTCATCAGAGTTGATGATCATGGGGAAGAAGTTATGTCCAACCTCATGAATGATAACACCTATCGCTCCATATTTGACTCCTTCACTGTAGGTGCCGTCTTTTTCTGCCCTGCCATAATTCATCGCCAGCATAGGATATTCCATTCCGATGGCTGCTTCAACTGATATGGCAACTGGATAAGGATAAGGAATGGTATATTTTGAATAAACATCGATCGTATGTGCAACGGCTTTGGTAGAATATTTTCTGTAGATCGGATAAGCCTCTTTCCCGTAGTAACTCATGCACATCACTTTCTTGCCGTTTACACCAACAGCCATGGCATCCCAGACCAATCGGCGTGATGAATTGAACGCAAAATCACGAACATTCTGGGCTTCATAGATCCAAGTTTTTTTACCTTTTGATTTATCTTTTGCATTCTCATTGGCCTCTGCTAAAGTGACAATCTCAATCGGATCGTTGGCGGTTTGTGCTTGTTGCCAACGACTCATTTGTGCTGGCGTAAGTACTTCACTGAGGTTCTTACATTCGCCGGTAGATGCTACAATATGATCTTCCGGAACGGTGATCTTCACTTTGAAGTTTCCGAAAGTGAGAGCAAACTCTGCTCCGCCAGTGAACTGCATGTGTTGCCATCCCTGAAAATCGCTGTATACCGCCAGTCTTGGATGCCACTGGGTAATAGAATATAGGTTGTTATCATCTTCTGCAAAATATTCATACCCTCCACGGCCATTTCTTGTGAGTTTATCCGGGATTTTGTAATTCCAGCTGGCTTTAAAAATAAACTTCTGACCTGGTTTAAGTGGTACGGGCATTTCCACCCTCATCATGGTCTGATTGACCGTATACTTGAGTGGCTTGCCAGTGATGTCGGTAAGTGCAGTTACATTCACACCATATCCTTTCAAATGCTCCTTGGGATTCATCTGTATGAGTTGCTGGTGCGTCATGCGTGAACCCATGGAAGATGGATCATCATAATTATTATCACTGTCAGGGTGATGAAAATTCTCATCGATCTGCAACCAGATATAAGTAAGTACGTCAGGAGAATTATTATAATAGGTCACCAGCTCAGAACCGGTCAACACATTATTAACTTCATCGATCTCTACGTTGATGTCATAATCTGCACGTTGTTGCCAGTATTTCGGACCCGGGGCACCGCTGGCCGTTCTGTACTCATTGGGGTCCTGAAGCAGATAATCCAACTGTTCAAACCTGTTGCCGTGGTTGGAACCTGGATTGCGCAATGGTTGTGAAATTGACTGACTGGACAAGATAAGAATCAAAGCAAATGTCAAAAGCAGTTGTTGCATAACATGGTTATTTATTGTACAAATGGATTTCTTTCTATAGCTATCTGAAGCGCAAGTCCTAGAATGAACGAAGAATAAACAAGCACCCATTCCCGACGACTCAATAACTTGGTGGCCGAAACCAACAAGCCTGCAGAGAGCATCAACAATACTACGAAAATTTGGCCTATTTCAAGTCCAATGTTGAAGCTGAACAAACTCCAGACCAATTGCTGATCAGAGGACAGCACAAACCGAATGGTATTGGCATACCCCAGGCCGTGAACAAGGCCGAAAAACAAGGCAATAGCGTACTGAAGCTTATCTGTATTGAACGTATGGATGTGTTTTCTGAAATTGAAGATGGCCGACAGCACAATGGTGCAAGGTATTGCGAACTCTACGATCTCAACCGGTAACCGAAGAATGTCCAATGCACTCAAAAACAGGGTGATCGCATGGCCTATGGTAAATGCTGTTACAAGGATCAAGACTTTTTTCCAGTCACTGAATTGATACACTACAGCAAGGACCGATATGAAATACAGGTGATCAAGAGCGTCCGTACTGATGATGTGCTCCCAGCCCATATTGAAATAAAATATAAAATTGCTCATGTTGCATAAAGGTGAGAAAATAAATCAGATTTTTGTGAAGATGAGAAAATCACTGTGTCTTTTATTTATAATCTTTAGCCCATTTCTGATGGGCAGCATGCACCCTTTTTATGTTTCTGTGACGGAAGTGGAATACAAGAGCGGCAGTAAAGAAATAGGCGTTGTCTGCAAGGTGTTTCCGGATGATATGGAAGAGACCCTGAGACTTTTTACTCAGAAGAAATTTGACATCAGTCGTCATGATGACAAAGAGATCAAGACCAGTCTGGACGCCTACTTCAAAAAGCATCTCTCAATCAAAGTAAATGGCAAGCCCAGAAACATTGTATTCCTTGGATATGAGAATAATAAAGAATCGACATACATCTATTTCAACGTGCCAAACATATCCAATGTAAAAAGCATCGAGCTGGTGACAAACCTGATGTATGAATATCATTCCGAGCAAGCCAATATCATACACCTGAGCATTGACAACAAAAGAGAGAGCTTCAAACTTACAGCACCTGAAACCAGGGCGAGTATTTTAAAATAAGCCTGCCTACTGGCAGGTATGAGGGATGAGGGATAAGGGATTGGGGATGAGGTACTGAGGCTTTAACTAAGCGTTATCCCCGCTATTTGAAGCATTCGCAACCGCAATAGCCCTGATCGTCTCGGCAGCAAATGCAGAAAATGCCTGCTTTGTAATTATATCCTCTGAAACCATGGCAGGCGAACCCTTATCACCTCCCTCTCTTATGCTCTGAATAAGCGGGATCTGTCCAAGAAAATTGAGATCGAGTTGATCTGCCAGATGCTTCCCACCGTCTTTTCCGAATATATAATATTTGTTTTCAGGCAATTCAAGTGGTGTGAACCAAGCCATATTTTCAACCAATCCAATGATAGGTACTCGCAGCTGTGCCTGAGCAAACATGGCAATGGCTTTTTTTGCATCAGCGAGTGCTACTTCCTGTGGTGTCGTAACAACCACTGCACCGGTAACTGGTATCGTCTGCACCAGCGTAAGGTGTATATCTCCGGTTCCAGGTGGCATGTCGATAACCAGATAATCCAGTTCACCCCAATGCACATCCGTAACAAATTGCCTTATTGCGCTACTGGCCATCGGTCCGCGCCAAACCACAGCACTCTTCTCATCCACCAACAGGCCAATACTAATGAGTTTTATTCCGTGCTGCTCCAGAGGGACGATCTTGTCCTTTCCATCAACATGCTCCATTAAAGGTCTTTGTCCCCTAACCCCAAACATAATTGGAACACTTGGACCATAAATATCAGCATCCATCAATCCAACTTTAGCCCCTTGCTGCGCCAAAGCGAGAGCAAGATTTGCAGAAACGGTTGATTTCCCTACGCCACCCTTTCCGCTAACAACGGCAATGATATTTTTCACCCCAGGCAATACAGCGCTTAAGTCTACACGCATGGTGCTGGTATTCGAGGTGAAATTCACGATCACCTCAAGGCCTTCGTCAACATGCTCATGAATAGCACGTTCGCAATCACGCCTGATTTTTTCTTTAAGTGGACAGGCTGGTGTGGTAAGCACTATTGAAAATGCTACTGATTTCTCATCTACCACAATATCTTTCACCATATTCAAAGAGACCAAGTCCTTCTTCAAATCCGGTTCTTCAACATGTGCCAAGGCTTTTAAAATCTCTTCTGTACCCATAATATATAAATTGTTAAAAATTGAGAAGAACTACAAAAATAACCAATCATATGCTACTTTGTTTATCGAAAAGATGGACTTAATTTGTGCAAGAATACATGTGATGAAAAAATTGAAAAAACAACTCCTTGTGCTACTGGCTTTTACGCCATTTGCCGCAAAAGCACAGTTCGAAACTTTTAAGGATTCTGTAGTACAACTTTATGGAGTTGTTATGACGGCAGATAGCTTGCGCGGTCTCCCTGCGGTGAGTGTGATCGTTAAGGGCAGCGGCCGGGGAACACTGACGAACAGTCAGGGTGTTTTTTCAATTGTTGTACTCAAAGGAGATGAAATAGAATTCAGTTGCGTTGGATTTAAGGATAAAGTCACAAAGATCCCAACACAACTTGAAGGCAATCAATACAGCATCATACAGCTTATGGTCAATGACACGGCTTTTCTGCCTGCAGCGATCATCAAGCCGAGGCCTACCAGAGAACAATTTGAACGTGATTTCGTATCAACGGATGTGCCAGATGACAATATCGAAATAGCACGAAAAAATACCGATGCGGCAACAAGAAGGTTGCTTATGCGCACCCTGCCAAATGATGGCAGAGAATCAACCAATATGAACCTTGCAAAGAGTGCACAACGATTCTATTATACTGGACAGGCTCCACCGATGAATATATTCAATCCATTGGCCTGGGGAGAATTCATACGCTCCTGGAAACGGGGTGATTATAAAAAGAAATAATAAAATCCACAACAGAGCAGGATCTGTTTACAGGTCAAATATCTTACCCGCATTAAGGATGTTATTGGGATCAAAGATCTTTTTGATCTCTTTCATCAGGCGAAGTTGAGTATCATCAAAAACAATATTCAGATAGTCTTTCTGTATCAGTCCTACACCATGTTCGCCACTGATCGTACCACCAAGTTCTTTAACGATCATAAATAGTTCACGCAGTATGTTTTTCATTTCAGGATGATCGTGACTGGTAGGTACACCCTCCTTTTTTATCCTGATATGCAGATTGCCATCGCCTGCATGTCCATAACACACAACCTGAAAATTTCTATCTTTTCCGAGCTGCTTGACGCCACGGATCAATGCAGGAAGCGCTGCACGTGGAACAACCGTATCCTCTTCAATGGTATACCCTTCAATGTTCACAGCCTCCGCAACCCTTCTGCGCAACTTCCATAATTCATTCTTCTGCTGGGCATCATCAGCAAAATACAGTTCACCACATTCGAAATTCAGGAGCAGTTCACCTATGGCTTCCATCTCCTTGATCAGGGTGTCCATATGATTGCCATCAACTTCGATGATCAGATGCGCAGCAGTTTCATCGGTAATGGGAATAGCAGAAGAATCAACAAATCGCTTCACGATCTGCAGCGCCTCGATCTCCACAAGTTCAAGGGCTGAAGGGGTGAATCCTGAACGAAAAATAGCACTCACTGCTTCGCCTGCCTTTTCAAGAGAGTTAAAAGGAACGAGCATCAGGAGGTCAAACTTTGGATATGGAATTAACTTAAGTACAATTTTTGTAACAATGCCCAACGTGCCCTCGCTGCCAACAACCAATTGTGTAAGATTATATCCTGTAGAATTTTTAAGCACATTACTGCCGGTCCATATTACTTCACCCGTTGGAAGAACCATCTCAAGATTCAATACATAATCACGAACAACACCATATTTGACTGCTTTCGGCCCACCACTGTTCTCTGCAATATTTCCACCAATGAAACAAGATCCTTTGCTTGAAGGATCAGGAGGGTAAAATAGTCCTTTTTCTTTGACAGCTTGCTGAAGCACTTCTGTGATCACACCAGGCTCAGTGGTTACCTGTAGATTTTGTTCATCAATTTGAATGATCGAGTTCATGCGGTCAGTTGATAGCAGTACCCCTCCAAGGTGCGGCAGTGCTCCACCGCTTAACC
The DNA here is from genome assembly GCA_046303675.1 of bacterium. Classification (GTDB taxonomy): domain Bacteria; phylum Bacteroidota; class Bacteroidia; order Chitinophagales; family Chitinophagaceae; genus Pollutibacter. The sequence continues at coordinate 2,682 of JBKCFW010000225.1, read as the reverse complement.
CTGTTCCAGCTCCACGCGGCGTTACATGAATTTTCTCCTCATTACACAAATGCATGATCCTGCTGACTTCCGCTGTGGTCCTGGGCCGAACAACTGCATGCGGTAAAAAGATCAAGCCCTCCGTTTCATCGTGTCCATATGACTTTAAAGAATCCTCATCAGTCATCACATACGCGTCACCAACGATCTGTTGCAATTGCTGAAAAACATGGAATGATATGGGATTGGCCGACATGTTGGAGTCTGTTTCTACGAATTTCGGGATTCGGGATGAGCAATTCAAATGTAGAGACATCAATTGTTGAAAGTCGGACAATAACTTTGTCTCCTGTTCCCATAAATGGTATTGTATATACCATCATACTGGAGATAGAGTTCATTTGCACCGCGACTTGAATTATTATACTTAAGCTGTGAATTGGTCACATCAAAACTGAACATGAACTTAAAGCTCTTCCACTGATAACCCAGCATAGGGATGTACGCATCGCCAGGTCTGTAGAAAAAACCTGCGATCAGCTGCTGATCCCCATCGCCTGACAAATTATAATTCAGGTGCAAGCCTCCAACAAATTCAGACGCAGCGGCTTGCCTCGAGTAATACACACCTGGAGAAAGAATGACCTGATTATTAAGCTTGATCATTGCATCGGCAAAAAATATCGCCCTTGGTTTGATTGTATTATCATATCCTGGAACCACTGCAAAAAATGATTCTTTAGGTTTGTTAAGATGATGCAGGCTAAAACCACCATGGAGATAAAGATTATCAGAAGGAAAGTATGCGTAGTTTAGTCCGGCCTGTATATCAAGATACCCTATTGAATTATTTTGAAACGTCTCACCGCTGGGCAAGGCGCCATCAAAGAATCTTCCGTTCCACTGGTTATCAAATGTGAACTTAGCAAGGTTGATCTGCTTACCGGCATACCCCAGGTTAAATCCAGCTGATAATAATCCAGTGCTTCCCAGCATCTGATGATAAGCCACAGAGGCATATGCTTTTGTTGATCTGAGATTCCCTGAACCAGCAACATCCTGTAAAATCAAGCCACCCAGGCCCATCCAGCCACTTGGAAAACGATCACGCAGAAACTGAAAATCTCCATAAAGACTCATGGTCTTGTAAGGAACAGGTATGCTCGACCATTGGTCTCTGTAATGTGCTCCTATTCTGTAATCGGATGTTGGAATAAACCCCGTGTTCGCAGGATTCGTGGAAAGTGGAGAATTGAAAAACTGAGAGAAATGAAGGTCCTGGGCCGCGACATACTGGACATGCAGTAAAGAAAACATGAACACTGCACATGCTGAAAACCATTTCCCCTTAAACCCAAACGATATCGTAGCTTTTGTTTTCAATGAATGTCTGCGTGTTTTATGTGCTGGAGATCAAGATACATGTTACACTACCTAATCAACGTAATATCTCCTTTCTTGTTCACTGTTGTACCATCGCCGAATAGCACATTCAGTGTATATGCATAAGCATCCATAGGCTGAAGAACACCTTTGAATTTTCCGTCCCATCCATTTGATGGACTCGAAGATTCAAATACCAGTTGTCCTAACCTATTGTAGATCCGCAATGCCATGCTCTTTATTCCAAATCCCCTAACATACAAAAAGTCGTTGTTGCCATCACCGTTTGGCGTGAAGGCATTGGGAACATCAACCAAAGGTAAAATGGTTGTTTCGACAGTCGTGCAAGAAGTGTCTGAGCAACCAAACTCATTATAAGCGATCATACAGATATTATATGTTCCTGTTTCCTGATATATGTGTGACGGATCCTTTTCGTTGGAATAAAAACCATCACCAAAGTCCCACAGGTAGGTAACAGCACCTGACGAATTATTGGTAAAATCAAATGGAGTATTGTCTCTCGGAGGATTTGGCCTGTATGTGAAGGATGCAACAGGATTGGGTTTGACAGAGATGGTATACCTGAAAGTATCCGTGATATTACAAGTGCTTGAATCAATTGCAACTAGCACCACCTTATAATCTCTTATTGCCGTTCCAAAAAAATGCGGAGGGGGTGCAAACCCATTAAACACAGGAGATCCATCATCAAAAAACCACTTGAACTCAGTACCGGCAATGCTGGTATTGGTGAACTCTGCGGTGTAAGGGGAACACCCTGTTTCCGGACTGATGAACTGTGCTTTAACCGTTGGAGAAACAAAGAGATTGAATTCCAGATAGTCGGCCTGATTGCAATAGTTGCCATCAATCAGGTACAGGCGTACTCTATATGATCCATATGCGGGGAAAGTATGGAATACGTCTTGAACCCCTACTGTATCAGTCTTCCCATCATGACCAAAGTCCCACACAAAAGACCTGTTTGAAAACGGATATCCAACAGGTGGCAACGACTGATTTATAAATTTGAAAGTCAGTCCTTCACAAGGTAATTGTTTAACTGCTTTTGCTTGAATGATTGCTTTATTAGTTCCTACTTTAATATTTACATATGAAGTATCCCTAGTGATACATCTTGTTGGATCAATCGAAACAACCATCACCCGATAAATGCCCGGTTGATCGAACCTGTGAAGGGTATTTGGTGTTTTCAATGTATCATTGGGCTTGCCATCATTATATACAAATATGTATTGCTTGCCCATTGCTAATGTATCCACAAACTCAACGGTCAAGGGCACGCAACCTGAAGTG
>JBKCFW010000224.1:0-11048 GCA_046303675.1 bacterium | reverse complement strand
ACGGTAGCTATACAAAAGTTCATGAAAATGAGACCTTAATAAAATATCCAATAAACCAAGATCTTAACATCACCGGCAATGTTGAAGTAATTGAGATGGACCGGATGAGAAAACTCATTGCTGAACACATGACGTACAGTCTACAGACAAGTGCGCATGTCACAAGTTTTGCAGAGGCAGATGTAACCAATATTGTGCTCTGGAGAGAGAAGAATAAAAAACAATTCGAGAAACGGGAAGGAGAAAAAATAACCTTTACACCAATTTTCATTGAGGCCATAGCGAAGTGTATCAAAAATTTCCCAATCCTCAATGCCAGTGTGGTCAATGATAAGATCATCATAAAAAAAGATATCAATATCGGAATGGCAACAGCACTTCCGAACGGGAATCTCATAGTGCCTGTGATCAAAAATGCAGACCAACTTAACATTATTGGATTGGTTAAACAAGTAAACCGATTAGCCGCTAATGCAAGAATTGGCAAATTACAACCAGGCGATACACAAGATGGCACCTTCACCTTCACGAACATCGGCACATTCGGCAGTTTAATGGGTACTCCCATCATCAATCAACCCCAGGTTGCGATCATTGCCACCGGAGCCATCAAAAAGAAGCCTGTTGTGATTGAAACTGAGCATGGTGACAGTATTGCGATCAGACACATGATGTTTATATCTGTATCATATGATCACAGAATAATAGACGGAGGCATGGGATCGAAATTTCTTGAGGCCTTCGTAAACACATTGGAGGATTTTAATCAAGAGACCCCGCTCTGATTTTTTTGAAAATAAATCAATGCCAATTGGCGCTAACGCTAATTGCTACGTTCGATGCCCCATGTTATTCCTTTATCAGTAGCTTTTATTCCTTTATCCAACCAATCGGTAGGATTTTCATTCTTGAGTAACCAATCAAAAAACTGTTGTTGTCTGAAATAAAGGTCTTTTCTATTTTTTCTCTCAACGAGGTTATGCGCTTCACCATTATAATTCAGCATCCATACTTTCTTATCCAACCTTCTCATTGCCGTGAATAGTTCAATTCCCTGGTACCAGGGAACTGCCCCATCATTATCATTTGCTACAATTGCAAGTGGAGTCTGAACTTTTTGAAGGTGAAACAGTGGTGAGTTCTCCTCATACAAAGCGGGTTTTTGCCAAATGGTGGCACCGATCCGACTTTGGGATTTCTCGTATTGAAACTGTCGGTTCATGCCACTCTCCCATCTGATACCACCATATGCACTGAACATATTGGAAACAGGCGCACTTGCCCATGCGGCAGCAAACATGTTTGTACGCGTTATGATATAAGCCACCTGGTAAGCTCCCCAGCTTTGCCCTTGTATGCCCAATTTTGTACTGTCAACCCATCCTTTCCGGATAATTGATCGAACACCGCTAACAACATAATTGTAAGAACTTTCTCCGGGATGTCCAACCGTGTAATGTATATCAGGAAGAAAAACAATATAACCCCGACTTACAAATGATGGTATGTTCATACTTCCTGCCGGTGGTGCAGGTGGAAGATATTTATAACGCCTGTCTGACAGTCGCTCATAAAAATAAGTGATCATTGGATACTTCTTCCCAGGCTTGAAATCTTCGGGCTTATATACTATTCCAGTCGCTGTTTTCCCATCATACGTTTTCCATGTAACCAGTTCAGCAGTTAACCAATTATACAGTGATTGATTTGGATTAATTGAACTCATTCGTCTTTCGAAATGAAGTCCATTGGAATAAAATACATTGGGTGATTCTTTCTCATTCTCTTTAACATAGAAATATGATTCCCCATATTTGGACTTCAAAAAGCCACTCATAGAAAATGGTCCGGATTGAAGTGGTATGACTCTGGCTCCGTCATGCAGACGCAGAGAGCTTATTCCTGCATGCTTGTTGGACTCATTAAAAGTTGTCAAAGCAATTTGTTGTCCATGCTTAAATGACCGCTCATCGGGATCAACAGGAATGTGTCTGTGAACAACTTTATGCGCCCTGCCCTCTGCCTTTGTTATGTTTATTGGATTCTCAATAGCCTTGGGATCTAGTTTCCAGATATCATATCGATCATATACATACAGTGCAGAATCTTGATCATGCCACTGGGCAGTACCGTATGGTGAAGGTGCGGATGGCATATCATGTTCTTCATCATACAATGGCAAGATCACCTTCTTACTAATATTAATATTTTTCCCTGCAGAATGCACGAAATAATGTCTGAGGTCCATATCATACCAATGGATATATGTTGAATGGGATGAAAGCTTCGGAACCCCATTAAGATTGCTAATGATCAATTTTCTAAAGCCGCTTAGTGGATCGATTGAATAAACATCTTTTCGTGCAAATCCATCCCATTGGACTGACTTACGTTTGCCTCTTTCAGAAAACCCTATGAATTGTTGGCCATCTCCATCAGTGGTATAAAGAACAGTTGGTACGTCAATATCTGCAAGTTGTACGAATTTCTGTTGTTGCAGATCAACCATGGCCAAATAAGCGTTTTTAAGGTCTTTGTCAAGTGATTTAAGTTGAACCGATTGAAGATCTTCATCGGCGTAATGCCAAACATCCAACTTAACCAGATCAAGATCTATAAGTGAAGTGTCTTTCATCGGCTTTACGGGAGATGTTCCTATAAACAATCGACTACCGGAATGACTGAAAAAAGGTTGATAATGTTCATTCACTGTCCAGTTAACAGGCATACCAATGGTATATTTATCTACAATGATGGAAGCTCTTCTTTCACCATTTTTCCAATAAAATAATTTATAAAACTTCTGTGCCGACTTTATCATACTATCCACTTGGGCAACAAAAGCAATTTGATAACCATTTTTATCAACAGACATATTTCTTACTTCATTACATCCTTTAACCAGTGTATCTACACGATTCTCTATGGATCGCCATATGGATACGCTGTATTTATTATTCCTTGAAACACTGTCTTCCGTTGCGATGTAAAGGAGAACTTTTCCATTTTCACTCCATAGGTAATCACGAACAGCTTCAAAGTTTATCTTTTTCTTGGTCGACAAACTTTGAATGACAAGTTTGGATGCTCTTTTAATTTCTTTTTCCTGATCAGCAATGAATCTATCTTCGTATGTTTCGAACACACCTTCATCTTTCTCTTTTGAGGTCAGTTTACGCTTTTGTTTTTTATCCGGAACGTGTTCCAAAATTACAGTACGAATTTTGCCTGCGGTGTCAGTGCGTGGTTTGAGCGTATCTGACAACATTGTTTTTCGTGACGAATCCTTCTGTAATACACTATGCTGATAAGCCAACCATTCTCCAGATTCTTTTGGCAAACTATATGAAATAACATTTTCGATTTTTTCAACAGATCTGGAAACAAGATCAAATATTCCAAGAGAGTCCTTGGGAAACTGGTCTTCCTTCTTTTTGGCAATTTTGGCTTTGCGAATCTCAGCGAAATAGGGCTTGATTTTGAAGATCAGAAACTGACTACCGGCAGTAAACGATGCGGTATACCCTCGGGGGAATTCAATCGCAAAAGAGGAATCTGTACGTTGCAGAACAAGTCGACTATCACCCTCTTGTACATCTACGGTATATGCGATCCATTCACCATTATTGCTTATTCTCTTCTCTCCAATAGACTCCCAGCCGTCAAATACAGTATGATCAATAATTTTTTTCTGCGCACTTACGTCAACAAGAATGAAAAAAACACTTAATAACAGTATCATTGATCGGGTACTATTGATCATAATTCAGGTATTTGACTTGAAATTAGTGATTTGCAGGATAATAAATAACCCAATGAAGATAGATAAGGTAAACTAAACACGCCGTGCTTTTAGCCATACCCTGAGCGTTTCGAGGATCACTGTCAGAAAAATAATCCCTAAACCCATATAAAAATAATTCCCGAGTGTTTTATGCTCGTGATAAATGACAAAAGCCAACAATATCCCGTACACAGGCTCCAGGTTGTAACTAAGATTTACTGTAAATGGGGAAAGTCTTGTCAGGGAGCTTACCGAAAGCTTAAACGCTATAACAGTGCAAAACAGACTCAAAACCACCAACCAAAATAAGTCAGTCCAATTAGGAACCAAATGTGTTTCCGGTGAAAAAAAGAGATAAACAGGAACGATAAAATTCAGCAATGCCCAGCCACCACCGATCTCATACAAAGTAATGGTGTCTGCATCATGCTTGACGATCAGTTGTTTATTCAGAACTGGGAATACTGCCGCTAGAAATGATGAAACCAGGCCAAATAAAATACCTATCCGGTAGACCTCATCAAAATGAAAGATGAGGAATATGCCAACCATAACGACCAATCCAAGTAAAACTTCAATTACATCGATGCGTCTACGGGAAATAAGCGGATCTATCAATGATGAGAAAAAGCCCATCGCAGATAAACATACCAATGCTACAGATATATTAGCGTATTTGATACTTCCGTAGAAAAAAACCCAATGCAAAGCAATGATGCCTCCTACAAATACCAAATGGAGCGTTTCACGTATCGATAAAAATTTTTTGGACGGTTTACTAAATGCCAATAGTAATAAAATGAGGGTTGAGATCAGCATACGGTACCAAACAAGCAATGCCTCATTCAGTGTAATTAAACGGCCGAAAACTGCCGTGAATCCTGCAAGAAAAATAGCAACATGAAGCTGCAGGAAGGCTCTTTTCATCGAAGTACATTGATGTAGTTACTTATTTGCGAATACGTTTCATAAAATCACCAAAGAGGTATTGTATCTGCATAGAAAGCACGCCAACAACGCCCTCTTTTATGATCCCTTTCGACATTTTTGAAGTACCATACTTTCTATCACGAAAAGTGATTGGTACTTCTTTTAACTTGAAGCCAAGACGCCATGCTGAAAATTTCATTTCGATTTGAAATGCATATCCAACGAAACTGATCGATGCAAGGTTCAGTTTGGACAACACACTACGATTATAACATAAAAAACCAGCAGTTGGATCCATGATTGGCATCCAGGTAATTATTCTGCTATACAAAGCTCCACTTTTTGAGATCAATATTCTGCTCAACGGCCAGTTCTCAAGTCTTCCACCTTTAACATACCTTGAGCCAATGGCCACATCTGCACCTTGTTTGCAAGCTTGATATAAACGATCTAAATCTCTTGGATCATGAGAAAAATCAGCATCCATCTCAAACAAGAATTCATACCCTCGCTCCAGTCCCCATTCAAACCCAAGGATATAAGCCGTACCTAATCCGAGTTTTCCTGATCTTTCAAGAAGAAATAATTCCCCAGGGTGATGTTGCATGAGCGACTTGACTACTGCAGCGGTATCATCGGGTGAATTATCATCAATAATTAGAATGTGAAACCCTTGATTGAGATCAAAAATGGCACGAATGATCTCGTTTACATTTTCTTTCTCATTGTAAGTTGGTATGATGACGAGTTTCTCCAAAGTCAATTTTTAGAAAAAAAAGGTCGGATTATTTGCTCTTCTGGATGAGCATAGTTCTATTAAAAATTTCTGTAAGCTTGAGTTTGGTATGAAGGGCAAAATCACTCTTCATAACCCAGTCATAATAAGAGGGCTCATTGCGCAAAACATCCTCAACAGCCCTACCCTTGTGCTTGCCAAAGTTGAAGACTTCTCTCCCATTCACCATGATCATTCTTCTTGGGAAATCAACAAGTTCCTCTTCACCAACAATCTTCAGGACGGATTCAAGTGAATCTCCCAATTGTTCATATCGACTCAATTGTGCCTTGAAGACCTCCCATGTAGCATTTACATCTGTTTCAGCGCTATGGGCATTTTCAAGATTTTTATCACAGTAAAACCTGTATGCGGCAGACAAATTACGAGGCTCCATATGATGATATATCTTTTGCACATCCAATAATTTTCTCCCAGTGAGATCAAATTCAAGACCTGCTCGTAAAAATTCTTCCGCCAACAGGGGCCAGTCAAACTTATTTGAATTGTATCCACCAAGATCAACGTTCTCCATAAACTGTTTGATCTCATTCGCCACCTGCTTAAAGACAGGTGCATCTTTGACCATTTCATCGGTTATTCCATGAATCTCAGATGACTCAGGAGATATAGGCCTTTCAGGATTGATCAATCGCCTTTTCATCTGGTTGCTTCCATCTGGACTAACCTTTAACATTGCGATTTCAACTATCCTATCTTGAGAAAGACTTAACCCGGTTGTTTCCAGATCCAAAAAGACTATTGGTCGCAAGAGCTTGAAATTCATAACTTAATTTATGGACACAAGATAAGATGAATCTCTTGGGTTTAAAGGTATTTTCAACCAAAAATGAGGGAAAATCAACTGTGAGCAATCAGTTAAATTAATGTTTCCCACAAAAAAAATAGACTGATACTAATGAAATCGACAAGATTCGTTTCTATATTTGTATACAAATTGTAAAAAATGAAAAAATCTGCATATTTCTTACTTGTCACTCTTGTTATCTTAACGATCACTTCCTGCACTACTTACCGCGGTTCAGCATCCGGGGGCTGTTCAGTTAACAAGAATCTTGTGGGTTACAAATAATTAATCAGACAGGGTAAATACTTACAACAAAAGAAGAGGCCTAATGGCCTCTTCTTTTTTATAGTCAAACCAGTCGTAATCTAGGAGAATACTGCAGTGAGTGCCTGCTCAAAGTCAGCCTTAATATCCTCAATATGTTCTATACCAACACTGATTCGGATAAGATTTGGTAATACACCAGCTTGGATCTGTTCTGCTTCACTAAGTTGTTCATGCGTAGTTGAGGCAGGGTGAATTGCAAGTGTTTTTGCATCTCCCACATTCGCAAGGTGACTGACTAATTTCAATGAATTGATAAATTTCTTGCCATTTTCAACACCACCCTTAATGCCAAACTGAAGTACACCTCCAAAGCCATTTTTCAGATATTGCTTTGCCAGTGAATGGTATGGACTGCTTTCAAGTCCGGGATACCATACAAATTCAACATTTTTATGAGATTCAAGCCACTTTGCCAGCGCTAGAGAGTTTTGTACATGACGCTCTACCCTTAATGAAAGGGTCTCTAGTCCCTGTAACAGTAGGAATGAGTTAAACGGACTCAATGCAGCGCCGAAATCACGCAATCCCTCAACCCTTGCTCTAATGATATAGGCAATGTTGGGTAAGCCAAGCGGATTGCCTTCACCGAAAATATCCCAGAACTTCAGACCATGATATCCTTCAGATGGTTCTGTAAATTGAGGAAACTTTCCATTACCCCAATTGAAGTTACCCCCATCAACAATCACTCCACCTATACTTGTTCCATGTCCACCAATCCACTTTGTAGCTGATTCAACTACAATGTTCGCTCCTAATTCAATAGGTTTAATTAGAAAACCACCAGCACCGAATGTATTGTCAACTACTAGTGGAATATCATGCTTTTTAGCCAATGCAGCGAACTTGGCAAAATCTGGAATACTAAGCTTAGGATTTCCTATGGTTTCTACATAAATAGCTTTGGTATTGTTGTCAATATGCTTTTCAAAGCTTTCCGGATTATCCCCTTCTGCAAATCTCGCTTCAATACCCAATCTTTTGAAAGCAACCTTGAATTGGTTATACGTGCCTCCGTAAATAAATGAGCTGGTTACAAAATTATCCCCCGCTTGCAGGATATTATTCAATGCCAAAAATTGTGCAGCCTGTCCAGATGCAGTTGCTAAGGCAGCTACGCCACCCTCCAATGCTGCGATCCTTTTTTCAAACACATCAGTGGTCGGATTCATGATCCTTGTGTAAATGTTACCAAACTCTTTCAATCCGAAGAGATTGGCAGCATGATCAGCATTTTTAAATTGATAAGATGTTGTCTGGTGGATAGGTACTGCCCTTGATCCAGTTACCGGATCAGATTCCTGGCCAGCATGAAGCTGTAATGTTTCAAATCGTAAGTTGTTGCTCATAACGTTAATTTATTAGTCTACAAATTTAGTGGGTTTATTATATCTACCAAATATTTCTTGTGAATATAAACCACCAAGGCTAAAAAACCGATCATTTGAGTATGAAATACGCTTCAGCTTAACTGGTTGTTTGATAACACAGGGGTTAGTAAATAAAATAAATCGATATATCTTCACCTTAACCCGAGATTTAATTAAAATATTGAAATTTTTAAATGAAATGAACACTTTGTTGAAGACAAGACTTTTATTCAGTTTTTTAATTCTTTTCGTTGTAGACATTCATGCACAAAAAATTGTTTATGTGGCAACCAATGGGAATGACCTAAATCCTGGGACATACAATAAACCTCTGGCGAGTTTTGCCGGTGCACAACAATATGTGCAAAGGATAAATACAGCTGTGTCTGTAAAAGTTATTTTTAAGGATGGGATATATTATTTACCCAATACCGTCCGGTTCACAAATAAAGATACACGAATCAACAATATACCTGTTTATTATAGTGCTGAACACCCAGGCAAAGTAATCATCAGTGGAGGCAAAAGGATCACACCAGATTGGAAACCTTTTAAAAATGGCATTTATGTTACATCGATATCATCTGAAACTGACATCGATCAACTCTATTTAAATGGTGTAAGGCAGGAAATGGCCAGGTACCCTAATTCAGTAATAAACAAGAATGTATTTGATGCATGGGATCTCACACACAATCCAATCCGAGACTCTCTTGCTGATGTTCTCCTTCCATCAAGAGTTGCAACCTGGAGAGATCCATCCGGAGGTTTCGTTCATGCCATGCATGCGTATTTGTGGGGTGATATGCACTGGTTGATCAAAAAAACGAATGAACAACATGAACTAGAACTGGAAGGGGGATGGCAAAATAACCGACCCTCTCCCATGCACCCTGTTTTCAGAATAGCAGAGAATATATTTGAGGAGCTGGATGCTCCGGGAGAATGGTTCTTTGATAAAACAGAAAAAAAACTATACTACATCCCTCACCATAACATCAATCTGAAGCAAGCGGTGGTAGAGATCGTACGACTTAAACATTTGATTGAGTTTAATGGAACGATGGACAAACCTATAAGTAACATTCATCTGAATGGTTTTGTATTCAGGCATACGGCGAGAACATTCATGGAAAATAAAGAACGATTATTAAGATCAGATTGGACAATATACAGAGGCGGTGCAATAGTGTATAATGGTGCCGAGAACTGCGAGATCATTGACTGTGAGTTTGATCAGGTCGGTGGAAATACCATCTTGGTCAACAATTACAATAAAAACATAAAAGTAAAAGGATGCTATATTCATCACAGCGGTGCAAGTGGCGTTGTTTTTGTAGGTGATACCAACTCAATAAGGAACCCCTTGTTTGGATATCAACCCCAAGCCTACGAAAATCTTGATATGACCAAGGGTCCTAAAACCAAGAATTATCCTACAGATTGTCTTGTTGAGGATTGTATCATCACCATGACAGGTAGGGTTGAGAAGCAAACTGCACCCATACAAATCTCAATGGCCCACAAGATCCGCGTCAACCATTGTTCTATTTATGATGTTCCGAGAGCAGGAATAAATATCAGTGAAGGAGCATTCGGTGGACACATCATTGAAAACAGTGACATATTCAATACAGTACTGGAGACCGGAGATCATGGCAGTTTCAATTCCTGGGGCAGAGACCGATACTGGAGTCCTGATCAACAAACTGTTCATGTTCAAGTAGACAAAAACAGATCACTGCCTTTCCTTGACATACTTGAGCCAAACATCATTCGGAACAACCGCTGGAGATGTGATCATGGTTGGGACATCGACCTGGATGATGGTTCAAGTCATTACAGGATCTATAATAATCTTTTGTTGAAAGGCGGACTAAAACTAAGGGAAGGATATGATCGTATTGTAACCAATAATGTGATCATCAACAATACCTTTCATCCTCATGTTTGGTTTGAAAATAGTGATGATGTCATCAAACACAATATCGTATTTGAAAAATACAATGAGATCATGATGGATAATACGGTTGGAATAAATAAAAAATGGGGTAAAGAGATCGACTCAAATTTCTTTGTATGCGATGGCAGTCAAATGAAGCAATTCTTAAAAAACGGAGCTGATTCCAACTCCATGAATGGCGACCCATTATTTATCGATCCGATTCAAGGAGATTTCAGGGTGAAGTCAAATTCAACAGCTTTAGCAATTGGTTTTACCAATTTTGATATGCAATCATTTGGTGTGATAAAGCCAGCTCTCAAGGCAATTGCAAAAACCCCCTTAATTCCCTCCCCTTTATACAGATCTATTCATATCAGTTCAGCGAGTAACATCAGATACCTTTGGATGGATATACTTCTCTCAGAACCCAAAGGAGAAGCACTCTCTGCATTTGGTGTTGGATTCGGCGAAAGTGGTGTAGCACTGGGAAATGTTGAGAAAGAAAGTACCGCATATCAAATGGGATTTCGTACAGGAGACCTCATCATGTTCATTGATGGAAAAAAAGTTGAGCACATAGAAGGTATGAAGAAGGTATTGGATGATCTTGATGTAAATAAAGAAACTTATAAAATCAACATTATAAGAAATCAGAAAGGTCAGAACCTGTTGATCAACAAAAAACCACCTCTCATCTTAGAAAAAGAAGAAATATGAAATGAACTAGAATCAATACGCTTTACATCACACACTTTTTATTTAAGCGTATTCAAAATCTCATCAGGCAACATCTCTTTCCTTACCTGATCAAAGTGTGATTCTATGTTTGATTCTTTGCTGATATCCCATAGAGATGTACGTAGCTGTCTTAATGCTAACACAGCCGTGATCCAGCTTTGAGACCAGCCGCTTTCGATACACCAGGCTCCCCAACCTGCATCCGCATTTGAAGCCCAATATTCCCATCGGTTGATATCAAAAGCCCTGAACCAACCGCCGTCTAGTTCAGGATGTTTTTCACTGTTGATCTGAATCTTGCACAGAAAATTCGATAGTCTGTCACTTGCATGTTTATAGAATGCATCACCTGTTGCTGTTGCTGCTTCATG
>JBKCFW010000223.1:0-10196 GCA_046303675.1 bacterium | reverse complement strand
ACTGAGCGCAGTTATCCAGATTATCAAGGAGGTACGGACCAGCAACGTAAAATGCGTGACTTACTGAGAGTTAAAATGGAAGAGCAAGGGTTTAAGGTCTATGCTTATGAGTGGTGGCATTTTGATTACCACGACTGGCAGGCATATCGTATTGGGAATATTCCATTTTCCAGGATACGGTAGATAGTGATGTTTTATACTATTCAACTATTTTAACTTTTATGAAAAGAAGAAATTTTATTGGGTTGGGTTCTGCAGCTAGCTTGTTAGCAACTGCTGTACCTGTTTTATCTACCGCCAATTCTCTTAGTTTAGAGAATCAAGAAAAAAGATATCAGCGTGGTGCAAGTCCATGGCCAATTTGTCTGGATACAGCAACTATTCGTCCAGCCTCTCTTAAGGATAAAATCAAAATTGCTGCAGAAGCAGGTTACGATGGCATTGAGCCTTGGGATTTTGAATTGGAGGAATTTGAAAAAAATGGGGGAGATCTAAAGGAGTTGGGGGCAGAGATCAAGCAATTGGGTCTAAAAGTTCCTAGTGTAATTGGACTTTGGAATGCTATTCCTGATACGATGGAGTTGTTTAATAGCTCCTTGACTGATACCCGACGTCGTATGCGAATGGCCAAAGATATCGGCTCAGAGCATATTCAAACCATCCCCAACAAGCTATCTGCAAACTATGATCAGCAGTGGGTAGCCGAAAGATTCAGGAATATTATTGAAATTGGTTTGAAGGAGTACAATATTAAACCCGCATTGGTGTTCGTAAAATATTTTACGATAAAGACCCTGGGACAGGCTGTAGGAATTGCCATGGACGCAAATCATCCAATGGCAAAGATAATTCCTGATGTATATCATATGCACATTAGCGGTGGAGGATTTGAAGGATTAAAAATGTTGAAAGGGGATGCTATTGCTATATTTCAATTCAATGACGCGCCATCATCTCCAGCATTTAAAGACTTAAATGATGAGCACCGCGTTTATCCAGGTGACGGTATATTACCTTTAGAATCAATATTCAGGGATTTAAAAGCTATTGGATACAGAGGCTTTATTTCTCTCGAAATGTATAACCCTAAATACTATAAAGAAGATCTGTTGACTGTTGCTAAAACAGGTCTTAAAAAAACATTGGAAGTCCTTAAAAAGGCTGGGGTGTGACACAAATCTGCTTTTACCTTTGCAGTTTTGCTTTGGGCAATTAATTTTTCCCGAATTGCACTTTAAAAAAACAAAACCATTATCTTTGCCACCCGAAAATGAAATAAACCAATTCATTTTAAGGATCGGTAGTTCAGTTGGTTAGAATGCCGCCCTGTCACGGCGGAGGTCGCGGGTTCGAGTCCCGTCCGGTCCGCAAAAGCCCCTTCAGCAATGATGGGGCTTTTCAATTGAAATAAGATTAAATCATTGTAATTTTTCTAAGGAATTTACAAAAGTGAAGTAGCTCAGCGTCTTGTTAAATGACCGGAGAAATCAAATAAGTTACCCCTTCCCGGGATACTTCTGTATTCATAAAAGTATTTCTTGCCTCAATCTCGAATGCTGAGATATCTTCATACTTGCTGCTGAAATGCCCGAGTAACAACCTTTTCCCGCCTGACTTTTTTGCAATCATTGCTGCTTGTGAACTGGTGCAATGAAACCTCGCAGATGCTTTCTCCGTCTGATCATCCAGGTAAGTGGATTCATGATATATTAGATCAGCATTGTTGATCGCCGGAATGATGGATTCATCATATTTTGTATCTGCACAAAAAGCGTAAGACATTGATGGTAATGATGCTCTCACGGTCTTATCATCCTTAACTCTCTCCGATTTTTCTGCTGAACGGAACAAAAATCCCCAACAAGGTATCCGGTGTGAGACAGGAAAACATGACACAGTAACACCGGGTAATTCCAGAAGGACGGCTGTTTCAGTAATGGGGTGAAAAATAAATTCAAAGCCGAATGCTGAATCAGACACCCGGAGCTGAAGTTCAATGATCTCTTTCAATTCGGGTACAGCGTAGAGGTGAAGCGGGTCAACCCGATTGGTTAGGCCGTAGGTGTTGAGGAGTCCGGGCAGACCATAATAATGATCGCCGTGTAAATGAGAAATGAATATATGATCGATCTTGCTCTTCCTGATCTTGTACCGCTGCATTTGTATTTGCGTAGATTCACCGCAATCAACCAGAAATAAATGATTATCGATCGTCACGACCTGTGCCGTTTGATGCCGACCATGCATGGAGAGTGCAGAGTTGTTTCCAAGAATTGTAACGCCAAACATCTAAAAGGGCTAAAATTATTAAAGTTCCATGTCAAGTTCTCGCTCGATCTCTTCCATCTGTACAATATCCCACGCCTCAGATTCAGTCGGTGTGTAGTTCAGGGTCTCCAGTAATTCCATTTCATCCAATTGCTTTTTCACCCCTGATTGAAGCTCACAGACCACAAATGACTTCTTCTGTTCATAACATTGATCGTGCAGTGCCTGTAATTGCGTAGCAATAGCTTTTTCGATACTGATCACGTTTTTTAGATTAATGATCAGACTTTTGGTGTCTACTTGCTGTTTCGCACCTATAACAGATGCCAAATCTGCTGACATATTTGCAGTAAGTGTAGATTCTTCAATGCAAATGACATGAAATGCTTCTTTGGTATCAATTTTGACCCTCATTGATATAATGTTGATTTCCGAAGTGTAAAAAGTAGATTTCGGCTGCAAATATACCTCATTTGTTTAAGTCTGGTTAATATTACAGTCGTCATAGTATCACAGTATTAGTCTCATGATTTATCTCGGAATTATTCATTATCATTGTGTTGTATCACTCTAAAAACCTACCCCATATGGATAACAATTTTTCAGCTCAGGTAAAGGAGATCATCTCTTACAGCAGGGAAGAAGCCCTAAGGCTGGGGAATGATTTTATAGGTACAGAGCACTTGCTCCTGGGAGTCATTCGAGAGGGGGAGAACACCGCACTCAAAGTGCTGCAAAATCTGAATGTGGATCTGTATGAGCTGCGTAAGGAAGTGGAGCTTGCAGTGAAAGATAAATCTGGAAAAAATATTCAAAATATCAACAGCCTTCCATTGACACGTCAGGCTGAGAAGGTGATCAGGGTGACTGTACTCGAAGCCAAGGCATTGAAAAGTCCGTTGGTTGAAACAGAACATCTGTTGTTATCCATCCTAAAGAACAAAGAAAATATTGCAACCCAGATCCTCAATCAATTTGATGTTGATTACGATCTTTTTAGAAATGAATTAGGAGCTGTGCGCAGCAATGACGTCAAAAGTGAATTTTCTGATGAGCCTGAAGAAGATTTTGATGACGAACGTAAAGGTCCTCAACAAAAGGCCCGTCCAGCTCAAGCAGCAGGAAAAAGCAAAACACCGGTGCTTGATAATTTTGGAAGGGATATTACCAAACTTGCCGAATCTGGATCATTGGATCCGATCGTTGGACGGGAAGCTGAGATTGAAAGGGTTTCACAGATTCTATCAAGAAGGAAAAAGAATAATCCAATTTTGATCGGGGAACCTGGTGTAGGTAAAACAGCGATTGTAGAGGGACTCGCACTCAGAATAGTACAAAGAAAAGTATCCAGGGTTTTGTTTGATAAACGGGTTGTTTCTCTTGATCTTGCCGCACTTGTTGCAGGTACTAAATACAGGGGACAATTTGAAGAAAGAATGAAGGCCATCATGAACGAACTGGAAAAAAATCGTGATGTCATTCTCTTCATCGATGAAATTCATACGATCGTTGGTGCGGGTGGTGCAAGTGGTTCGCTGGATGCATCTAATATCTTCAAACCTGCACTTTCAAGAGGAGAGCTGCAATGTATCGGAGCATCTACTCTCGATGAGTATCGCATGCATATTGAGAAGGATGGCGCATTAGACAGACGTTTCCAAAAAGTACTTGTTGAGCCACCTTCTGTTGATGAAACTATTCAGATCCTTAATAATATCAAGTCGCGTTACGAAGAATATCACAATGTTGATTATTCAGCAGACTCAATTGAAGCTTGCGTTAAGCTGAGTGACCGTTATATGACCGATAGATTATTGCCTGACAAAGCGATTGACGTACTTGACGAAGTTGGTGCGCGTGTCCACTTGAAAAATATAAATGTTCCTGAAGAGATCATCGAGCTTGAGAAAAAGATCGACGATATCAAACTAGAAAAAAATCGTGTTGTAAAAAGTCAGCGCTTCGAAGAAGCGGCAAGTTTGCGTGATACTGAAAAAAGACTTCAGGAAGAACTCGAGTCAGCCAAATCAAAATGGGAGGAGGAATCAAAACATAAGCGTTTCCCGATCACTGAAGAGGACATCGCTGAAGTGGTGAGTATGATGACAGGTATTCCGGTGAAGCGAATGGTTCAGGCAGAGACCGAGAAACTGCGTAATATGGGCGTGGAGATGAAGTCCATGGTCGTTGGTCAGGATGACGCAATCAGCAAAGTAGTTAAGGCCATACAACGTAACAGGGTAGGTCTGAAAGATCCAAAGAAGCCTATCGGTACATTCATATTCCTTGGTCCGACCGGTGTTGGTAAAACTGAGCTTGCGAGAGCCCTCTCCCGCAACATGTTCGATACTGAGGATGCATTGATACGTATTGACATGAGTGAATATATGGAGAAGTTCACGGTGAGCAGATTGATTGGTGCTCCTCCGGGTTATGTTGGATATGAAGAAGGTGGACAGCTTACAGAAAGAGTCAGGAGAAAGCCTTACTCAGTGATCCTCCTTGATGAAATTGAAAAAGCACATCCTGATATCTATAACATTCTTTTGCAGGTATTGGATGATGGTCAGTTAACAGATGGTCTGGGCCGCAAGGTTGACTTTAAGAATACGCTGATCATCATGACTTCAAACATTGGTGTACGCCAGTTGAAAGATTTTGGTGAAGGGGTTGGTTTTGCTACCAGCGCTCGTCAGGCCAATGCGGAAGAAGCCAATAAGGCTGTCATTGAGAAGGCATTAAAAAGAACATTTTCTCCGGAATTCTTGAATCGTGTTGATGATGTCATCATCTTCAATTCACTCGAGAAAGAACATATTTTTGAGATCATCGATATCCTGATGAAAGGTGTAATGAAACGCTTGAGTACACTTGGCTTCTCTTTGGAGTTGAGTAGTGAAGCCAAGGATTTCATCGCCGAAAAGGGATATGATCAGCAATTTGGTGCCAGGCCATTGCACAGGGCTATTCAGAAATATCTAGAAGACCCGCTTGCTGAGGAGATCCTGAATATGAATATAAAGGCTGGAGATCTCATGCTGGCTGATCTTGACAAGGAGAACCAAAAAATTGTATTTTCCATCAAGCAACTTCCTGAAAAGAAGGAGAAATCAAAAGCCTGAGACTAAATAATAAAGTACATTTGCCCCCGGATCTCTTCGGGGGCTTTTTTTATGATTACAGAAATTGGGACAGATATTGCCAAAGCAAAAGACTTTCTCGAAAGGGGAGAGCTGGTTGCTATCCCTACAGAAACTGTGTATGGACTTGCAGGCAACGGACTAGATGAGCATGCGATATTAAAGATCTATCATGCTAAAAATCGTCCCAAATTTAATCCGCTCATATTGCATGTTGCAAATGTTGAACAGGCAAAAAAACTAGTTAAAGGAATTCCTGAAAAGATCAATATTCTTATGGATACTTTCTCGCCTGGTCCGATCACTTTTTTATTACCCAAATCCGAAATCGTACCGGATCTGGCAACCGCAGGAAGTGATCTTGTAGCGATCCGTATTCCCGATCATGTGTTAACCAGACAACTACTTTCTGAACTTGATTTCCCCCTTGCCGCACCCAGTGCCAATCCATCAGGATATGTGAGTCCGGTTCTGCCTGAACATGTTTTACAGGGTCTTGACGGTAAGATCCCATATATACTGGATGGCGGACCATGCAAGGTTGGACTTGAGTCCACTATCGTTGGGGTTGATGGAGATACGTTGGTAATACACCGACTTGGCACAATCACTTCAGAGGATATTCGCGTTGCAACAGGCGCAACTGTGACTACTGCTTTGTCTCATTCGTCACCTACTGCACCAGGGCAATTGAAAAGTCATTATGCTACAACAATCCCATTGTTAATAGGAGATATACCATCGCTTGCATTGGTTCACCACAGCAAAAAATTAGGCATTCTTTCTTTTAAAACCCGCTACGAGGTGGGTGCTGCCATGCAAATAATACTTTCAGAATCTGGCAGCATGGAGGAAGCTGCTGCCGGCCTATTTAAGGCCATGCGTGAGCTTGATGGAAGTAATGTTGATCTCATCCTTACAGAAAAATTCCCGGAAGAAGGGATAGGCATGGCGATCAATGACAGATTGAGCAGGGCAGCTTACAGAGAAGATTGATTATTTCCCAATACCTGAATTTACATCAGTTCGCTGAGCTCTAGCCAACGCAATTCTTTTGTATCGATTTCTTTGGTGACCACCTCAAACCTTTTGGAGAGCTGCTCAATTTCTGTATAATCTATGTTGCCGGCAGATAGTTTTTCAGAGATGGCATCTTTCTCTTCGTTTAATTTTTTTAACTCTTTTTCGAGCGTTTCAAATTCACGCTTTTCGTTAAAACTTGGTTTTTTCTTTGGTACGTCAACAGTTGTTTCAGGATCTCTATTTACTATGATTTGAGATTTTATTTTTTCCGGATCAACTGTTTTATCAAGTTGCTCCAACCTATATTCTGCATAGTTTCCCGGGAAATCTCTTATAACGCCGTCTCCTTCAAAAACGAAGAGGTGATCAACGATCCTATCCATAAAATATCGATCGTGGCTGATGATGATCAGACAGCCAGGGAAGTCCATCAGAAAGTTTTCCAGCACGGATAGTGTTGGGAGATCCAAGTCATTTGTTGGCTCATCAAGCACAAGAAAATTCGGATTTTTAAAGAGGATACTTAGCAGGTGAAGTCTTCTTTTTTCGCCACCACTTAATTTGCTGATGTATCCATATTGTTGGTCAGGAGAAAACAAAAAGAGTTCAAGAAACTGAGAGGCGCTTAGTGTGGCACCATTGGATAATGGGAAATGCTCGGCAATATTTTTTACAAATTCGATCACCCGCATATCTTGCTTGATCTCCAGTCCCTTTTGAGAATAATTCCCAAACACAATCGTATCTCCAATATTGATCTTTCCACTATCTGGTTCTTCAATTCCTTGAAGCATATTTACAAAAGTGGATTTCCCTGCTCCGTTCTTTCCGATGATTCCTACTCTTTCTCCTTTTTTGAAGGTGTAATCGAATCCAGACAAGATTACTTTTTCGCCAAAGCGTTTATACACCTTTTTCATTTCTGCGATTTTCCCTCCGAGTCGACTCATCTTCATCTGAAGATCAACTTGTCGGTCCTCTATCTTTTGCTTGGCAACTTTTTCTATGTCATAGAAATTATCCTGTCTGCTCTTTGATTTCGTGGTCCTGGCCTTGGGTTGCTTTCGCATCCATTCCAATTCTTTTCTATAGGTGTTTTTTGCTTTGTCTATCGTCGCCTGGTCACTCTCAATTCTGGCGGCTTTTTTCTCTACATAATTTTGGTAATCCCCTTTGTAGGAATAGATCTTGCTGTTATCCAGCTCCCATATCTCATCGCATACTGAATCCAGAAAATACCTGTCGTGCGTTACCAGTAGGAGTGTGATCTTTTCTTTATCGAGATAATGCTCGAGCCACTCTACCATCTCAACATCGAGGTGGTTCGTAGGTTCGTCCATGATCAACAGGCAATGATTATTATTAAAGCCAATGTCAATCAATGTTCTGGCAAGTGCAACTCTTTTTCTTTGTCCGCCGCTCAGGCTACCCACCAATTGATCAAGATGATGGACATTTAATTTGCTCAGGATCTGTTTGACTTTTGCATCAAAATCCCATGCGTTATGATCCTCCATTTCAATCAATGCTTCAGCGATCTTCTCTGAATCATTGGAGTCTTCTGCCGCCTCATACTTTTTTATTGCGTTGATGACTGGATGGTTATGTGCGAAGATGTTGTCCAATATGCTTGAAGACTCAATAAAGAGGGGATCCTGCTCAAAAAGAACCGTATTCACATCTTTATTGATCCATACTTTTCCCTCATCGGCCGTTTCTAAGCCTGCTAAAATTCTCAGCAAGGTTGATTTTCCTGATCCGTTTCTCGCAATCAGCGCAATCTTGTCGCCTTCGTTGATGTGAAATGAAATGTTGCGGAATAAAGGCTTGATCCCATATGACTTTCCCAGGTTCTCGACTGACACATAATGCATGGTGTAAAGGTACGATAAACGGTCAGAGCCTGCAAGCGATCTCTTATTGCACCTGATTATCGGTTATTTTCTGGCAGCAAAAAATAAGATCAGACAGAGCAGGAGTGTGATCAGCAGTGCAATAGGTACTGTCAACCATGATATCTTTTCTTTGTGTTTAAGGGTATTGATAACATTTTGCCAAAGAATTCGCTGTTCGGGATCTTTATCAAGAAAATGTTTAAAATGACGCATTAATATAACAGCGCCTTGGCTATCTAAATAGGATGATGTTTTAATAGCTAGTTTAATGCTCTCTGTAATAATTGATTGGTTTTCGTTTCTCAGTATGGTAGTAAGTCTGGAAGTACTAAACAATTCCAGTAGCTGATGGAGAAGTAGGGTTTTATTGATCCTGAATGCGTCAGATTCCGAAATATATTTTTCCGCTTTGATGAACAGTTTAAGAATTTCTTCAGCGCTTAATGAATCATCCAGTGCATGTCCCATGGATCGTTCCAGCCACCTTTGATAATGATATCTTTCTTTTTTTTCTGGATCTGAAAGAACCTCGTAAGCCTCCTGTATTTCGCTGAAGTAACTGTTATATTGTGAAGAATCCTGGTGTTTGTCTGGATGGTATGCCATAGCCAGTTTTCTGAAAGCCTTTTTGATGTCAGCAGGACTTGAACCCGGAGGGATATTTAACACATGGTAATAGTCCTTTATTGGCATGCTGCCAAAGGTAAGTTTCTTTCAAATTTTTTTGGCCTGTGCTAAATCTTCTTCTGTGATTATTGTATCCACCTCGTATATCCTTTCTTTGAGAGGGGTCAATCAATAATCCTATGTTTCTTGCTATAGAATAGACAATAGCTAAAGGTAGTATCTTTGCGCAAATTGTTTTTATGTCGGAATTGTCTCGAATAACTGAGGCTGTGAATTATGTTAAGACTTTCTGTGTTGGTTCGACTGACATCGCAGTTATTTTGGGAAGTGGGTTGGGGGCATTTACTGAAGGGATAGATATTGAAGCGGAGATTCCATATGCCAATATTCCTCATTTTCCAGTATCCACCGTAAAAGGTCATGATGGAAAATTGATCATTGCCAATATAGAAGGGAGAAGACTGGTCATCATGTCTGGTCGTTTTCACTATTATGAAGGGTATAGCGCAAAAGAAGTGATTTTTCCGATCAGGGTTCTGAGTAAGCTTGGCGTAAAAACGCTGCTAATTTCCAATGCCGCAGGTGGAGTGAATCCCGATTTCAAGGTAGGTGATATCATGGTGATCACAGATCACATCGGCTTTGCGATTGTTAATCCCTTGATCGGACCAAATGATGATGAATTTGGACCTAGGTTTCCTGACATGAGCGAACCCTATTCAAAACAATTTATCTTCAAGGCCCGGGAGATTGCCGCTCAAATTGGCTTACAACTGAAAGAAGGTGTGTATTTTGGTGTAACTGGTCCCTCTTTTGAGACAAGGGCCGAATACAAGTTGATAAAATTGTCAGGTGCCGACGCAGTAGGTATGAGTACGGTTCAGGAAGTGATAGCTGCTTCACATTGCGGCATGACAGTTTTCGCTGCCAGTGTTATCACTGATCTTGGTATCAGGGAGGAGGAAAATAGAATAACACATGAGGATGTGCTCGATGCAGCAAATTTATCAGCACCACTTTTAACTAACCTGTTCAAAAAAATGATCGCTCAAATATAAATATTGTTATAAGGCAGCCAAATCTTGTTAGTTCTATAGCATATTGGCCAGCTTCAATGGGTAACATGGTCCTTAAAACATTTTCACATATCAGCACAACGTCTAAGCGAAAATATTTGCTTGCGTCAATGCTTTGTCTTCTCATATTCATCATCGATTCCCAAACGTGTGTTGCTCAGATGAGA
>JBKCFW010000222.1:0-18122 GCA_046303675.1 bacterium | reverse complement strand
TTAAAGCCTGATCTCTTCTTCGTTCTTATCGAAGAAATGGAATTCTGTCAGATGATAAGCATTGTTTGATTTGATGGTCAGATCGATCTTATGTTTCCATGACCATTTGCGTCTCTTGGTGATGAATCCCTTGGTGAGGTATGCGTATAAAATGGGATGTACGGCGATGACGAGTGACTTGTGTTTTTGCTCACTCAGATAGGTGATGTTCTTTTCGATCTCATCTTCAAGTACCAACGTAGACGATATTTTTCCTGAACCTTGACAAGTTGGACAAAGTTCTTGTGTGTTGATGTTCATCTCGGGCTTCATACGCTGACGTGTCAGCTGCATAAGTCCGAATTTCGTAATAGGAAGAACAGCATGCTTGGCCCTGTCTATCTTCATGAATCCTTCCATTGCCTCTTGCAGCTTCTTCTTGTTCTCCGGAAGTTTCATATCAATGAAGTCAACCACAATGATACCTCCGAGATCTCTTAGTCTTAACTGACGTGCAATTTCTTCTGCTGCTTCTAAATTGGTTTGTAGTGCGTTGTCCTCTTGATTATTTCCAACACTCTTGTATCCACTGTTCACATCAACGACATGCAGTGCTTCTGTATGCTCAATGATCAGGTACGCCCCGCTGGGAAGGTTAACTGTTTTACCAAATGAACCTTTTACTTGTTTGGTTACACCTGTATGATCAAATACAGAGGCTGTACCGGTGTATAATGAAACAATATCTGCCTTGTCGGGCGCTATCTTCTGTATGTATGCTTTTGTATCAGCATACAGCTGTTTGTCATTCACAACGATCTTGTTGAAGTCTGCATTCAACAAGTCACGAAGGATACTCGTTGCCTTTGTTTGTTCACTCAGCACTTTTGCCGGGGCAGCTGCTCCACTCAAATTCTGCTGGATCAGTTTCCACTTCATGAACAGCGAATTCAGGTCCTCATGAAGCTCTGCCGTATTTTTTCCTTCAGCTGCTGTTCTTACGATCACACCAAAATTTTTTGGTTTGATAGCCTCAATGATCTTTTGAAGTCGTTTTCTTTCTTCAGCTGAGTGTATCTTCCTTGAAACAGCAATAACATCATTGAATGGGGTTATTACTACGAACCTTCCTGGAAGGGAGATCTCGCAACTGAGACGCGGCCCTTTTGCTGCGATAGGTTCTTTTAATATCTGAACAAGAATATTGGGTTTTTGCCCAAGTACTTCGTTGATCTTTCCGGTCTTGACGATCTCGGCCTCTACGGTAAAATTTGAAAAATCCTGTTGATGTTGAACAGGGGTATTAATGGAGATTTGTGTGAATTTCAGTAGTGATTTAGCAAATGGACTTAAATCAGTATAGTGGAGAAAAGCGTCTTTTTCAAAGCCAACATCTACAAACGCAGCATTTAGTCCGGGTATCAGCTTCTTGACCTTACCCAAATAGAGGTCACCTACAGCAAAGCTGGCATCGGCTTTTTCATTATGAAGTTCTACCAGCTTTTTGTCTTCCAACAGGGCTATCTCAACACCCTGTGCAGATGAGTTTATGATAAGTTCCTTGTTCAAACGTATGTCTGAGGTATTATAGCACAAAAGGTGATGTCAATACCGGGATTCCTTCCCGATATTGACATTGCAAGTGCTTTAATGAATGAGAGAATGGAAGGGATTATTTCTTCCCTTTCTTATGGCGATTCTTTCTTAGTCTCTTTTTACGTTTGTGCGTTGCAATTTTATGACGTTTTCTTTTCTTACCACAAGGCATAACTCAGTGCGTTTAAAGTGTTAAAAATTATTTTAATGAATTTATCTTTTCTTCAAGTGCTTTGACCAGTTCCGGGTTGGTGATGTTTTTCAACCCTTCCTGATACCATGCTTTGGCTTGTTGCTTATCGCCGGTCCGCTCATACAACTCAGCAATCAAAAACACAGCTTCTTTGTTTCCCGGATCAAGCTCCACCACTTTCTTAAATCGTTCAATCGCCTTCTCATTTTGTCCGGAAACCATCCCTCCGTATCCCAACATGAACTGTGCGAACACATTACCGGGATCCTTCTCAGCAACTGCCCTGATCTTCATGATCCCTTCCATTGGTGCTCCGGAAGCACCGAAGAAAAATGTGCTACCCTGACCAATTACGGAAGAGTCGTGGGTAGGATTGATCTTCAGTGAACGGGTAAAAAGATCGTTAGCCTGATTTGCCATCCATGTTTTTAGCCCCTGATCGGTAATGCCTCTTAATTCCTCAAGCAATGAATGGGCTGCGAAGTTGAGGTTTTTTTCAGAATTTTCCAACTTGGCCTTTTCCCCCAGGTAGTAGATATAAGGTAGAAAGCTGCGAATGCTATCTCTCCAGAAATTTGAAAGAGATTGATAATTTGCCTTACGCTGTGTAACCAGGTCGCCACGGGTGAGGGCATCCTCAAGGGTGGTGAGGTAAGCAGACTGCGTTGGCGTCATTGTCTTTTTCAAATCGTTGATATAGACGTTGATATCAAACTCTTTGGGTCCCGCTTTCTCTTTAGCATGATCATGACCCTCATGATCATCATGACCTGGGGTGAATTTCCCGAAAACAAATAATCCGAACACCAGCGCTGCACTTGCGGCAACGGCAATCCATTGCTGTTTATTGAACATTGATTAATTTTTTAGCAGATCATAGAACACTAGGCCATCTCGTCGGCTCCATCATCTTTGATCTGTGCTGTTATTTCCAGCTTTTTGACTTCCTGCATGAACTCTTTTGCAGGCTTGAAGGCGGGGATAAAATGAGCAGGGATGTGCACTGCAGTATTGCGCTTGATATTGCGACCGATCTTTGCAGCACGTTTTTTTGTGATGAAACTACCAAATCCCCTGATATATATATTTTCACCATTGGAAAGGCTTGATTTGATCTCTTTGAACATGGTTTCAAGCGTTACCAACACATCAACTTTGGGGATATTTGTTTTTTCAGCTATTTTATTAATCAAATCGGCTTTTCTCATGAGTATTTGATTTTAAAAAGTTGGACTTTAAGATTGTAGAAAAATATTTTTTAGTTTGTTTATCTAATTGAGAATTCAAGTGTTTTTTCGTTGGACTTTATCTTTAAAATTGCACATATTTTCTCGTTTTACCAAATTAAACTCAATATAAGTGGTTGAAAAACAACATAAAGTGTGGTTTTCCAGGGAGCTGATCAGGTGGAATGATCAAAAAAACGAAAGGCAAATGCCATGGAAAGGAATCCGCGACCCTTATAAAATCTGGTTGAGTGAGATCATTCTCCAGCAAACCAGGGTGGAACAGGGACTGCAGTATTATAACAAGTTCATAAATAGGTTTCCCACCATCCATGATTTGGCAAAAGCTACTGATAATCAATTGTTTAAGATGTGGGAGGGACTTGGATATTATACCCGGTGCAGGAATTTGATCAAGACGGCCCGGATGATCAGCAAAAACATGAATGGACAGTTTCCTCAAACAAGGGAAGGGTTACTGTCGCTCAATGGCGTTGGTGCCTATACTGCAGCTGCCATAGGATCTTTTGCCTTTGGGCTCCCCTTGGCTGTGGTTGACGGGAATGTGCTTAGGGTGCTAACGAGGGTCTTCGGAATAAATGATCCGGTCGATCAGTCAACTGGCAAAAAAAACATAGAAATGCTCGCAGATGAACTGCTTGGCAAAAATGATCCGGCATCTTTCAATCAGGCCATCATGGATTTTGGTGCAACCGTCTGCAAACCCCAAAACCCAGCCTGCGATTCCTGCTCATTGAGAAAGCGATGTTATGCAGCACAACATGATGCCCAGGATAAATTTCCCGTCAAATCAAAAAAGAAGAAGCCGGCAGAACGATTTTTTTATTATTTACTGCTTGAGCATGAAGGTAGTCGCCTCGTTCGAAAGCGAAATGAAAAAGGTATCTGGAAAGATCTCCATGAATTTGTGTTGATGGAAAAGGATGAACCTGTAAATGACAAGGAGTTGCGTAAACTATCATTCTGGGGAATAGATCATCGACTCACCAATAAGGATATAGTGAGACTCTCAGCCCCTTTGGTTCACCAGCTTACCCATCAACGCATACATGCAAAGATCCTTCATGTGAACATCCACAAAAAGATCGATCATCCCGGTTACGCATGGAAATCTTCCACGCAATTAAAAAAGTTAGCCTTCCCGCGTCTGATCACACGTTATCTTGATCAGGATTGATATCTGATAAATGCTGCTACAACAGATTTCTGTATTTTTGAACCAATGATCGTACTTGCCATCTTGTTATTGCTTTCTCTGCTGATGTTGTTCATGAATTCCGGTGCTGAGATCGCATTTTTTTCTATAGGGTATAAGGAGTTGAACAACCTCAGATCCAGACAGTATCCCGGTTCTGTAAGGTTGCTGCAATTGTTGCGTGAACCTCGCTTATTGATGTCGTCGATGTTGGTGGGGAACATGGTGTTTCGTATCCTGATCGTGCTGCTTTGTAATTATCTGTTGACGGAAGAGCTGTTCCCTGGTGTGACAGGAATATTGTTGTTTGTGTTGCGTTTATTGATAGCCATTGTTGTCTTGATCTTGTTTGGTGAGTTATTGCCCAAAGTATGGGCATCGAATAATTACATACGATTCGCTTACTATTCTTCTTTTTTTGTTTGGTTGAATTATAAAATGTTTGCTAGGCCTGGAAGGTGGATGGCCGCACTGACTGATCGGATCGAGAAACCATTGAGGGGCAATAATGATATGAGTTCTCGCCTTGAACAGATCGATCAGGCCATTGGCATGGGTACCCAGGATGGTACAACTGAAGAGGAAAAGAATATGTTAAAAGGTATTGCTCTGTTTGGAGATGTCACGGTAAGAAGGGCGATGAGGAGCAGGCTTGATGTTCAGGGTATTGATGCATCTATAAGTTTTACTGAACTAAAACAACGTGTTGCTGAGCAACAGTATTCGAGATTTCCTGTGTACACCGATAGTCTGGATACGATCAATGGAATGATTCATGCAAAAGACCTGTTACCGCATATCGACAAAGGCGATGAATTTGATTGGAAGCAATTGCTTCGCCCAGCTTTTTTTATTCATGAACAAATGTTGGTGGAAGACTTATTGAAGGAGTTTCAATCAAAGCGTATCCATTTTGCAATTGTCGTGGATGAGTTTGGTGGAACTGACGGGATCATCACCATGGAGGATATACTGGAGGAGATCATAGGAGAGATCAGAGATGAGTATGACGATGAGGAATCTGTGAACATCCGCATCGATGACTTCAATTATATTTTTGAAGGCAAGATGATGATCAACGAGGCTTGCAAGATCATGCATCTGCCAAGCCGGATCTTTGATGATATCCGTGGGGATAGCGAAACCGTTGCCGGATTGGTCCTTGAATTGGCCGGAGAAATTCCAAAACCGAATCAGGTGCTCGTAGCCCAAGATTTCACCTTTACCGTGTTAGAGGTCCTTCTCAATAGAATACAAAAGGTGAAGATCACCATCACCGCTACACCGCAACAATAATCATATGAGGTCGTTCATCTTTGGATCAGTTTTCATCATCACACTTTTGCTTCTTCTCTCTTGCAACAGCAACTATACACCAAGGCCAAAGGGCTATCACCATATCGATTTTCCTGAAAGGGGGTATCAGGTTTTTGACGAAGCTGGATATCCATATGCATTCGAATATCCTGTATATGCCACGATCTCCAGAGAAAAAGACACAACCGGCAATTCTCCGTATTGGATCAATGTCGACTTCGATCAATTCAAGGCACGTATTTATATTAGTTATAAATCAATCGGGGGAAAGTCTGTATATAAAATAAAAACAGTAGACGGTTACAAGGACTCAATCATCAAAAACACTTTTGAAGGGTTGCGTGAGGAGTCATACAAAATGACTTACAAACACAGCATCAAGGCAAGTGGCATTGTAGACTCTCCATTTGTTTCTACGTTTGGATCTTCAGGAATGTATTTTTATGTAGCGGGTGAAGCAGCAACATCCCGTCAGTTCTATATAACAGATACATCAAGGCATTTTTTACGGGGAGCACTTTATTTTGATGTAACCCCAAACAGCGATTCAATCTCTGTAGTGAGTGATTTTATTGAGAAAGACATGAGGCATTTGATCGAGACCTTTAAATGGAGGTGAAATCAGCAACCCTCTTCATTTCTTCCCTGATCTTGTCATTGCAAAGATTTCCAATGCTTCCTTCATGGGTGTGGTGCAGTTGCTTTGTCGCATCAAAGTTGAATGTTGCAGAATCGATTGAATTTCCAACTTGTGCATAAGCATCCCTGAACGGCACGCCTTTATTCACCAATTCATTCACTGCCTCTACACTGAAGATGTACTTGTATTTTTCTTCCTGAAGAATATTTGATCTTACTGTCATTGAATTCAACATCAGTTGCATCATGCTGAGACATGATCTCAATTGCTCTATTGCAGGGAATAGAACTTCTTTCGTCAGCTGCATATCGCGGTGATAACCTGAAGGCAGGTTATTGGTAAGAAGCGTGAGTTCATTTGGAACAGCCTGGATCCTGTTGCATTTTGCACGGATCAATTCAAATACATCGGGATTTTTTTTGTGGGGCATGATGCTGCTTCCTGTTGTCAGTTCATCAGGAAAACTGATAAATCCAAAATTTTGGTTGATGAACAGGCAGCAGTCCATTGATAACTTACTCAGTGTAGCTGCAACAGAGGAGATCGCACTGGATACCAATTTTTCAGTTTTACCACGACTCATTTGCGCATACACTGAATTGTAGTTCAACGTCTGGAAGTTCAGCAGGGAAGTTGTACGTGTTCTGTTCAAAGGGAATGAAGACCCATAGCCGGCGCCACTACCCAGAGGGTTTTTATTGGTGACTTTATATGCTGCTGCAATAAATTCCATGTCATCAACCAGACTCTCTGCATAAGCACCAAGCCATAATCCTATGGATGATGGCATCGCGATCTGAAAATGTGTGTATCCTGGTATCAGGGTCTTTTTATGTTCTTCGCTCTTTTTCTGCAGAAGGTCAAATAGATTCAGTATATCAACTCTCAAATCATTCAATGATGAACGAAGGAATAATTTGATGT
This sequence comes from bacterium, assembly GCA_046303675.1. GTDB lineage: Bacteria > Bacteroidota > Bacteroidia > Chitinophagales > Chitinophagaceae > Pollutibacter. Next base: position 11,031 of record JBKCFW010000222.1, on the reverse strand, counting down.
CTAAAGCGACCTGATCGTTCCTGCTTCTACCAGTGTGGATCATCTTCCCTGCATCTCCGATTCTTTGTGTGAGCATCCATTCAATTTGTGAATGGATATCTTCTGCACCTGCATCAATCGAGAAGTTTCCTGCATTGATCTCGTCTCTTATTTTTTTCAATTCAGCAATGGCTTTTGCTGCAAGTTCAGGAGTCATAAGCCCTTGCTCTCCGAGCATGGTCACATGTGCGATCGAACCATCAACATCAAACCCTGCCATGAGCAGATCAAAATCGCGGTCGTTGCCAACAGTGAACTGTTCGATTTGCTCGGCAGTGCTTGTTTTTTCTTTGCTCCAGAGTTTCATGTTCAGTTTTTTTCTTGTGATCAGAGGAATGATTTGGTTTCTTCCAAGAGTTCGATGTATCCTGCAATGCCCTGTTCTATTTCATGTGGGTATATGTATTCGTTTGCAGTGTGACTGCGTGCGGAGTCACCAGGTCCAATTTTCAATGCGGGGAAGTACATTAATGCCTTGTCACTTGTTGTTGGTGAACCATAGTGAGGTAGTCCGAGTTTTTTTCCAGCCTTCACAATTGGATGATCCATCGGGATCATTGTTGATCTTAGTCTTGAGTTTCTTGGATTGATATCACAGCTCAACTTGCTGCGCAATGTAGAAAGCATCTCGTCGAAGGTATAGAGTTCATTTACCCTGACATCGATCACAAATTTACAAATGGAGGGAACAACGTTATGTTGTTTATTCTCTGTTTCAATCACAGTAACATTCACCGTAGTGTTCCCAGTTAGTGGGGATACCCTGTCAAATACCATCGAATTGATCTCAGTGATATCCTTCACTGCGATATTGAGTGCGTTGATTCCTTCGCCCCTTGCAGCATGACCTGCCTTGCCATGAGTAACGGCATCAATCACCAGCAGCCCTCTCTCAGCAACAGCCATCTGCATCTTTGTAGGTTCGCCTACCAGTGCCCCAATGATGGTGCTGCCCCTCAATTCTTTGATAAAGGATGTATCATTCAACAGCAGCTCCACGCCATTGCTTCCAGATATTTCTTCTTCTGCAGTGGCAGAGATGATCACATTAAACGGCAGATCTGTTTTGTCGTTAAAATATAAAAAGGTTGATATCAGTGAGACCAGTGGTCCACCTGCATCATTACTGCCCAATCCAACGATCTTGCCATCCACTTCAGTGGGAACGAATGGATTGGTGTTGTATCCTGCTGCAGGCTTTACAGTATCATGATGAGAGTTGAGGAATATGGTTGGTTTCAACGGATCGAAATGTCTGTTGAGGGCATAGATATTGTTCAACAGTCTTTTGGTGTCAATGCCTTTTGATCTGATGAACAATTCAATAGCATCTGCTACGTCTTTTTCCTCTCTGCTGAACGAGGGGATTGAGATCATTTTCTTCAGCAGTGCAATGGCGTCTTGTGTGTATTGCGTTAGATCTGACATAATATTGTTTTAATGTATTGTTGTTCCGCTTGTTCCTTCAATTAATAATTCAAGTGCCGTTGCGTCACCAATGATCACTTTTTGCACGCCCGATTGAACAGCTTGAAGTGCATTTTCCAGTTTGGGGATCATTCCTTCAAAAATCGCTTTTTCGCTTTTCAATTTTTCGAATGTCTCTGTGTCGATCGATGGTATCACACTTGTTTCATCATTCACATCAAGCAGCACACCTTTTTTTTCAAAAGAATAAATCAGTACGCTTGGTGTAAGAGATCCTACTGCCTTCGCCACTTCCTGAGCAATGGTATCGGCATTGGTGTTCAGTAGCTGACCGGTATTGTCCTGTGTTATCGGCGCTATGATGACGTTCAGGTCCTGGTCGATCAGCGAAAGCAAAAATTTCGCATCAACCTGGTCTACATCGCCCACATATCCATAGTCGATGGTAGGATGAATTCGTTTGTGTGCACGGATCACATTGGCATCAGCGCCGCTCAGTCCGACCGACTTCGACCCTAATGCGTTCAGTCGTGCTACAATTTGTTTGTTGATCAGTCCGGCATATACCATCGTAACGATCTTCAGCGTCTCAGCATCAGTGATCCTTCTTCCATCCACCATCTCCTGAGGTATGGAAAGGTCCTTGGCCAGCTTTGTTGCCAGTTTACCACCACCATGTACAAGAATTTTTCTTCCTTTAAGCGCTGCGAAAGCACGCAGAAATTCATTCAGCTTTTCATCATTGTCAATGATGTTGCCGCCTACCTTGATGATGTATAGTGGTTGATTGGTCAATGTTTATCTTTTATTTTCTATTTTCTTTAGTTTGTAATACTTGATTATTTTCTGCCTTCGTTCTGTGCTTTCAGGAGCTCCGCGATTACTGCCTGTGCAGCCCATACACGGTTTGAGGCTAGTTGGGTGACAAGACTGTTCGGACCATCCAATATTTCATCAGAGAGTTCAATATTTCTTCTCACCGGCAGACAATGCATTACTTTGGCATTGTTGGTCAGCTTCAGTTTCTCATTATTCAACATCCAATTTTGATCAGTACTCAACACCTTGCCATATTCAGAATATGAGCTCCAGTTTTTTACATAAATGAAGTCTGCATTGACCAGTGCTTCATCCTGATTATGTGTGATTGTTGCTCCATTCGTATAGCTTTCATCAAGATTGTAACCTTTAGGATGAGTGATCACAAAATCAGCCTGTCCCCATGCATTTACCCACTGTGCAAAACTGTTGGCAACACATTGCGGAAGGGCTTTGACATGAGGTGCCCATGTCAATACGATCTTTGGTTTTCTATTGGTGATTTTTTTTTCTATGATCGATTCCTTGATGGTGATAAGGTCTGCCAGGCTTTGCAGTGGATGCAGCGTAGCGCTTTCAAGACTCAACACAGGGATGCCGGCATACTTGATGAATTGTTTGATGATGTGGTCGGCATAGTCGGCAGCACGATCTTCAAGCTTTGGAAAAGTACGAATCGCCAGAATATCAAAATAGTTCCCCATGATCGGCGCAGCATCTTTTACGTGTTCACTTGTAGTGCCATTCATGATCGCCCCGTCTTCAAATTCCATAGCCCAACCTTCGTTGCCTACATTAAATATTACCACTTCCATACCCAGCTGTTGTGCTGCAACTTGCGTACTCAATCTGGTGCGCATACTTGGGTTAAGAAAAAGGCAACCTATGCGTTTTTGTTTGCCAAGCTGTTCGTCTTGTCTTGGATTGGCTTTATAATTCAATGCTTTGTTAAGCAGTTCCGGGATGTCATTTACATCATTGGCGGAGATGAATTGTTTCATGGGTTGTTAGGGTTGATATTGCTCAATGGCTTTTTTTAGCGAATTGATGAAGAGGCTTGCATCCTCCATGCTCAACGCCAGTGAAGGCAATAGCCTGATCACGTTTGGCTTTGCTTCGCCTGTAAATATTTTATGTTTGAAAAGGAGATCTTTTTTTAGGTTCTTGTGTGATTCAGGAACATCAAACCCGATCATCAATCCACGTCCACGTACACCGCTGATCTCAGGAATTGCATTTAATTCACGTTGCAGATAATCACCAACCACTTTAGCATTGTTCATTAACGATTGTTGGTCGATCACTTCCAGTACGGCCAATGCTGCTGCACAAGCGAGGTGATTGCCTCCAAATGTTGTTCCCAACATGAAATGTTTGGCTTTGATCTTTGGAGAGATGATGATCCCGCCTATAGGAAACCCATTTCCCATGCCTTTGGCCATGGAATAAATATCGGCTTCAACACCTGCAAGATCGTGACTGAAAAAACTTCCGGACCTACCATATCCGCATTGCACACTATCTGCAATAAAGATTGCACCATGCTCATCGCAACAAGTCCTGATCGTTTGTAGGAATTCATCACTGGCAACATTGATACCACCGACACCTTGTATTCCTTCAACGATCACTGCTGCGATCTGTTCGCCTTCTGATTTGAATTGAGCGCGCAATGTTTCGCTGTCGTTGAATGGAAGAAAGATGATGTTGTCAGTTTCATTAACCGGTGCCACTATCGCCGGATTGTCAGTTGCTGCTACTGCAAGCGAGGTTCGTCCGTGAAAAGCTTTTTTGAAGGCAACTATTTTTTTTCTACCTGTGTGAAATGATGCAAGCTTAAGAGCATTTTCGTTTGCCTCAGCGCCTGAGTTACACAAGAATAGATCGTACTCTTTTTTACCAGAGACTTCGCCCAGTGTTGATGCTAATTCCTCTTGGAGTGGTATTTTGATCGAATTGGAGTAAAATGCAATTTTATCGAGCTGATCCTTTATGCGTTTTGTCCAGTGTGGATGACAATGTCCGATACTGATCACTGCATGTCCTCCATATAAGTCCATGTATTCAATTCCTTGATCATCCCATACTCTTGAGCCAAGGGCTCTGGTTATGTTGATGTCATTTATCGGGTATACGTCGAAGAGTTTCATGATTCTTTATAAAGTTCGTTGGCCATGTCAGCTGATAGCTTGATCCCTTTGATCATCGAAGAGCTTAGCCCTTGATATTCCATTTCATTGAGACCTGCAATGGTGCATCCTTTTGGAGAGGTCACTTTGTCGATCTCTTGTTCAGGATGGCTCTTGTTTTCCGTGAGCAATCTTGCTGCTCCAAGAGCTGTTTGCGCTGCGATCTTCAATGCATCTGCAGCATGAAATCCGATCTCAACACCACCTTGAGAAGCTGCCCTGATCGTTCTCAGAAAGAATGCGATCCCGCAAGCACACAGTGCCGTAGCTGCACTCATCATTTCTTCTTCGATGATGATGCTTTGTCCCATGGTATTGAAAAGCGATTGCACCATGCCAATATCTTTTTGTGTTGCATTTGCTGATGACAAGCATGTCATGCTCTCTCTTACTTTCATGGCAGTGTTGGGCATGGCCCTGATGATGCGCACGTTAGACCCAAGAATATTTTTAAATACATTGGTGTGTGCTCCGGTAACGACGGACACTACCAGTTGCTTCTTTGGATTTATGGCAACACTGATTTCACGAAGAAGTTGGTCCAGCTGTTGAGGCAGAACGCAAATAAAAATTGTATCTGCATCTTTTATGGCAGCTACATTTGATGTCGTGGTTTTATATCCGATCTTTTGAAGTTCTGCAAGTGCTTTTGAACTTCTTTTGGTGAGCGTGATGTCTTGTTTTTTACAAACACCACTTTGAACAAGGCCTTCGGCCAATGCCATTCCAATGTTTCCTGCTCCGAGTATTGTTGCTTTCATAATAAGGGTTTAAAATCCGCTGGCTTTTAAATTTAATCCATTAATCTCTTCCATTCCAAACATCAGGTTCATATTTTGAACTGCTTGTCCGCTGGCGCCCTTTAACAGGTTGTCTATAACAGAATGGATCACCACTTTGTCATTTTCTTTCTCAATGTGGATGATGCATTTGTTTGTGTTTACCACTTGCTTGAGGGATATCGGCGTTTCCGAAAGGATCGTGAATGGATGATCACTGTAATAGTTCTTGTATAATTCATTTAGTTCTTTCAGCGATAAGCTTGTGCTCAGGGTTGATGAAACAAATATTCCTCGTGTGAAGTCGCCACGCCATGGAACAAAATGAACACTTGGCTGATCGTTGCCTTGCAGTCCTTGTATTGATTGAAGTATTTCGGCGATGTGTTGATGGGTAAGTGTTTTATATGCCTGGATATTATTCGCTCTCCAGCTGAAGTGACTTGTTGCACTCAGTGATTGTCCGGCCCCAGTAGATCCTGTAATGCCTGTTGTATATACATCTGCGAGGTGTCCTGTTTGGGCAATTGGAAGAAGTCCCAGTTGTATCGCAGTGGCAAAGCAGCCTGGGTTGGCAATGTTATGTGCATGTTGAATGCGCTCTTTTCCAAGTTCAGGCAACCCGTATACAAAATTTCTATCGCCCTGAGTTGCATCTTTTTTCAAACGAAAATCATTTGCCAGGTCTATGACCTTTATCGACGGATTGATATGTTGTTGAGCAAGGAACTTTTTGGATTCTCCATGGCCCAGGCAAAGGAATAAAAGGTCGATATCCTGATCGATCTCACCTGAGAACTTGAGATCAGTTGATCCAATCAAATCTTGATGAACTTGATAAACAGGATTCCCGGCATTGCTGTTGCTGTGAATGAACCGAATGTTGGCATTGGGGTGTAGCAGGAGTAAACGAATAAGTTCACCTCCAGTATAACCTGCTCCGCCAATGATCCCAATGTTTATCTTGTTGTTCATGACCAAAAATTATTTCTTTTTATTGTTCTCAGCTTGCACTGCTCTCCAGATGATGTTTTGGTTTCCGAAAATTTTACTGAAACCTCTTACATCCTCGCCGGTGAACCCGCTGTTCATTTCTCCGTATTTGCCAAATTTACTGTTCATCAGGTCATAGCTTGATTCTATACCGATGATCTGATATCTGTAAGGCATCAGTTGCAGGAATACTTTCCCTGTCACGGTTTGTTGCGCATGCTCAAGATACGCTTCTATGTCCCTCATCACCGGATCGAGTATTTGTCCCTCGTGCAGCCAATTTCCATAAAACTGAGCCAGTGTATCCTTCCATTGCAGCTGCCACTTGGTGAGCACATGTTTTTCCAGGGCATGGTGTGCCTTGATGATCACGATGGGAGCGGCGGCTTCAAAACCAACTCGGCCTTTGATGCCGATGATCGTGTCGCCGACGTGAACATCACGACCAATGCCATACGGACCAACGATCGCTTGCAGCGCTTGTATGGCAAGTGAAGGGTGATCGAACGTTTTGCCATTGACAGAAACCAGCTCTCCTTTTTCGAAACCGATTTCCAACTCTTCAGCATCATGTTTTGTCACCTGGGTTGGCCATGCAGATTCAGGGAAGATCCCTTTTGATGAGAGTGTTTCTTTTCCTCCGATGCTTGTTCCCCACAATCCTTTGTTGATGGAGTACATGGCTTTCTCAGCATTCATGTTCACTCCTTTTTTCTGCAGGTATTCAATCTCCTCTTCTCTACTGAGTTTCATGTCGCGTATGGGTGTGATGATCTCAACACCTGGAATAAGGATATGAAAGATCATATCAAAGCGAACCTGGTCATTGCCAGCACCGGTACTTCCATGTGCGACTGCATCCGCACCAAGTTGTTGAACATGCTCGGCAATATGCAGCGCCTGACTGAGTCTTTCTGCACTCACGCTCAGTGGGTATGTGTTGTTTTTCAATACATTTCCGTAGATCAAATAACGGATGATCCTGTCGTAGTATGATTGTACGGCATTCACCGTGGTATGTGAAGCAACGCCAAGTGCGCGGGCATGATCTTCTATCTTTTTTAATTCCTCTTCACTGAATCCACCGGTATTGACGATGATGCTGTGCACTTCATAACCTTTTTCTTCAGATAGGTATTTCACGCAGAAGGTGGTGTCTAGGCCACCGCTAAAACCAAGAACTACTTTTTTTGACATGGTAAATGCTCGTTACTTTAAAAATTGAACAATGGAGAGAAAATGCTTTTGATCGACTTAAGGGTCTTGCTGTCTTTTTTTCGAAATGACTGTAAAAATTTCCATTCTTTGAATCGGAACAGACGCTCAAAACCCTTCGAGTTTTTTTCGAAATATTCTTTTGTTTCTGCGGGCTCGTAATGATCTTTTGGATCATACAGCATGGCTGTGCACATACAGTTTTTTCTGTTTTTGCTCATGAGGATATCATAGTTGACACAGCTTTTGCAGCCTGCCCAGAAATCTTCATCTTGTGTCAGTTCTGAATAAGTCACAGGCTCGTAGCCGAGTTCAGAGTTGATCTTCATGACAGCCAGGCCTGTGGTTAGACCGAAGATCTTTGCCTCAGGATATTTTTTCCGACTCAGTTCAAATATTTTTTTCTTGATCAGTCTAGCCAGTCCGCCTTTTCTGAAACCAGGATTCACGATGAGTCCGGAGTTGGCAACATAGCTGCCATGTCCCCAGGTTTCAATATAACAAAACCCAGCCCAGGCATCTTCCCTGGTGAGCGCGATCACAGCTTTTCCTTCACTCATTTTCTGGCGAATGTAATCCGGACTTCTTTTTGCAATTCCTGTACCTCTGGCTTTGGCGGATTCTTCCATTTCCAGACAGATCTCTTCTGCGTATTTGAAGTCGGCCTCACTGGCTACATATATGTTGAAATCTTGATTTTGCTGTTCCATTTTTTGCGAATTGAAAATTAACACATGTCGACACTATCCCAGTGGGATGGATCAGACAGTTTACGGCAGTCGTCGTTCGGGGGTGGTATCTATCAACGTCGTACCAAAAATGGAATCGGTCGGCTTAAAAAAACTGTTCCTTGAGGCACAGTAAAAACCCAACGCATGGAACCGGCATGAGCCGTTTCTGCTATTGATGATGAGGTCAGGTTTTTTTTCATTGTTCTAGGGCTGTCTTTTAAACGATAAAGAATGAAGTGCAAGTTAACTATAATTTTTAAAAAACGTCCCAAAAACAGGCAATTGTTTCAGGTTAGTCGGCCATTCTGAGCGGAGAACAGGAGGCCTTGATGGCCGCACTCATCTCCATGATCAGGGAGGGAGATTTTTCGATCGCGTTGCCCACGACGATCATGTCTGCTCCAGCCTTGCCGTTGAGATAGGCTTTTTCGGGTTCTGTTATGCCTCCGCCAACGATCAGGGGGATATGTAATTGAGATGAAACAGCAGAGATCATCGACTCTTCGATCGGCTTTTTTGCCCCACTGCCGGCATCCATATAGATCATCTTAAGGCCCAGCATTTCTCCTGCCAGTGCAGTACAGACCGCAATTTCATGTTTGTCTGATGGGATCGGGATCGTATTGCTGATATATGAAACGGTTGTTGGCGCACCTCCGTCGATCAGCATGTAGCCAGTGGAAATGATCTCGAGTCCGCTCTTTTTTACTGCAGGTACAGAGACAACATGCTGTCCGATCAATAATTCAGGGTTTCTTCCCGAGATCAACGAGAGATAAAGCAAGGCATCGGCATAAGGGGTTATCTGTGCGGGATTGCCGGGGAAAAGCACAACAGGGATGTCACACTCTTTCTTGAACAGCTTAACAATTTCTTCCATGTGTTCGCTGACCAATAAGCTACCTCCCACAAAGAGATGGTCAACCATCGCATCCTTGCTCAGCGCGATCAATTGCTCCGCCTTGTGCATGGTTGTTTTGTCGGGATCGACCAACAATGCAAAACTTTTTTTGCCTGCTGCCTTTTGCTGTAGGATCTTATGATAAACATGATGCATCATGGTGCGAAGGGTCTGTTGCAAATGTGCGAAAAACTTTCCGCTTTCGGTATTATCTGTTGTAATGACAGTTAGTCCACTCGTTCACTATAATCTCAAAAAGCTGGAGAATTGGATGATGTGATTGCTGGTGTAGCTCTTGGATCTGCCTTCTACATATTGGTACATGTAGCCAAGCTCGAGGTCTGCAGTTTTACTCATCCTAAATCCAATCCCGCCGTAGGTTCTTGTCTGGTCGAAGAATTTATTGTTCAGGTGAACAGCTCCGGTTGTGTTGAAGAAGAACTCGTTTTGAACAGCCCAGAAAAATCCCTTTGAGAATTGAGGACCTCTTTTCATTGGCATGATCAATCTGGTGAAGTATCTGAATCTGCTACTTACATTGCTTCCTGTTTTTTTGAATTCGCCATTCTCTACACTCACTATGGGCAGCCATCTTTCTTCAAGCCTTAATCGATGTTGCAAAGTAGATGCACCATATTTTTTTGTTGTGTTGAATTGTTGCCATAATCTAAATTCATCTGCTCTGTCACGCACCTCATCAATGGATTTCCAGCTGCTGATCGAAGCAACGCCAACACCTATTGAAGTTGTTTTGTTGATCATGTAACCCAGTACAGGCCTAAGTATCAGCACTTCTGGTTTTTCAAGATGGTTGGACGAACGCAGTTGTGCGTCAAACTGAAAAATTATTTTCGGACTGAATTGTATCGTATTCATGGACATGGCCCATCCGCTCATTTTTTTCTCTTGTGCATTTGTTGATGAACCTAAGAAGAAGAACAAAAGCGCCAATACACCACAGTTTTTTTTCATCATGATTCTTGTATGGAAATGATTTTTGCGAAGATATCGCTCCCCGCGACTTTAACCATGATCTTGGTCACCAATTCCCGGCTGGTTTTTCCTGAAATTTATACTATTGATTTTTCCGTATTTGGCCAAAAATTTTTTTTGAAAAAAGTGAACAAAACGGGAAATGCCCTACTGTTGCGGATTGCTGCAGTTATCAACAGGGTGTTGATATTTAGGGCCTTGAAGAGTAGACAAGTAAAGATATTTTCGTACTCTGTCTGAAAAAACAGGCAGCATACTACTAACCACACAACTTCTGCAATATGGCCACACAAAAAACCAAATCAGCATCAGGCAGTCAAGGACTGAAATTTAACAGACATTTCACTTCCGATAAAGTGAATGTGTTTGAAATGTTTGAATACGATTACCGCACGTCGGTTATCCGAAACCCAAGTGGTGAAGTAGTATTTGAAATGACCAACGTGGAAGTGCCTAAACAGTGGAGTCAGATCGCTACAGATATCATTGCTCAAAAATATTTCCGGAAGGCTGGTGTGCCGCAGCCGGATGGAACACTTGGTAGAGAGACTTCCGCTAAGCAGGTTGCACATCGTATGGCCAATTGTTGGAAAGTGTGGGGTGAACGTTATGGTTATTTCGCTTCTCCTGAAGATGCTAATGTTTTTTATGAGGAGCTTGTATACTCGATATTGAACCAGGCTTGTGTGCCCAACTCTCCACAGTGGTTCAATACCGGACTGTATGAAAGCTATGGCATCAAAGGAAAGCCACAAGGACATTATTATGTAGATCAGCTGGATGGTCAGTTGAAAAAATCAACCTCTGCGTATGAGCGTCCACAGCCGCACGCTTGTTTCATTCTTAGTGTGGATGATGATCTCGTAAATGAGGGTGGTATCATGGACCTCTGGGTTCGTGAAGCAAGGATCTTTAAATATGGATCCGGTGTTGGAACGAATTTC
>JBKCFW010000221.1:0-6900 GCA_046303675.1 bacterium | reverse complement strand
TTTCTCAACTATCGTCTAAACGTCTAAACGACTCAACACTATGTTCAACTTCCCTAAACCTTTCTCAACTTCCCTAAACCTCTTCAACTTCTTCAACCCCTTAAACTTCTTCAACCTTGTATTCCTTGTCCCTCGTCCCCTGTCCCTTGTCCCTCTGTAGCCTTCAACTCTCTAAACTATTCTAATTTGAAAACCCTCATCACCGGATCTGGCGGCTTACTTGGAACTTATCTCATCCGAGAATTATTGAAAGATGGGGAGCAGGTAGTTGCATTGTATCGTTCAAAAAAACCTTCTTTGTTGTCCAACGATGAGGCCGATCAGGTTGAATGGGTCAAAGGAGATATCCTGGATGTAAGTCTGTTGGAAGAATTGATGCATGAGTGCAAGAAAGTTTTTCATTGTGCCGGGTTGGTGACTTTCAATCCTTCACGCCAGGAAGAACTGTATAAGATCAATGTGGAAGGCACTTCGAATGTGGTTAATGCCGCCCTTGCAACGGGTGTTGATAAACTGGTTCATGTAAGTTCCGTAGCTGCCCTGGGCCGTAAGCGAAACAACGCAACAGTGAATGAACAAGTAAAATGGGATGAAGATGCCAATCCCTCCGTTTATGGTAAAACCAAATATCTCGGCGAATTGGAGGTTTGGCGTGCGATCAGTGAGGGCTTAAATGCGGTTATGGTAAATCCCTCCATCATTTTGGGAGTAGGCGATTGGGAGCATGGATCTTCTGCAACCTTTAAAAATGCAAATAATGAGTTCCCTTGGTATACCGAAGGAATCAGTGGGTTTGTTGATGCAGCCGACGTTGCAAAACTGATGGTATTGTTGATGAAGAGTGATATCACTGCAGAAAGATTCATTGTTTCTGCAGAAAACAAATCATACCGTTCTGTTTTTTCGGAAATGGCTGAGGCGTTTGGTAAAAAACCGCCATCAAGAAAGGTGAGTACTTTGTTGGCAGGTATTGTGTGGAGAATCGAGCGACTAAAAAGTTTTTTTACGGGAGAAGATCCCTTGCTTACCAAAGAAACCGCCGAGACTGCCCAACAAAAAGTCTATTTTGACAACAGCAAAATTCTTTCAGCGATTCCTGGATTTCAGTTCAAGTCGGTCAGTGATACAATAAAAGAATGCTGTGCGCTGTATATGGAGATGGGGGCGAAGAATATTCGCTGATTCGCCGGGAAATGTAATTGCTGTTCTGTATTTCAGTTTTGAGATCTGCGCTTAATGATCATTGTTTTTCTGTCCAATCGTTGCCTGCAGTTTCTCCCAGATCTGGGGAATCCTTCTTATCCAAACCAACTCTCTTCTTTTTGAACCAGCCTCTTCCGCTGGGTATCCCATATAAACCTTTCCGCCTTCAAGGCTTGATGTTACACCACTTTGTGCCATGACCACTGCATTGGCTCCGATGCGAATTGTCTTATTCACCCCAACTTGTCCCCACAACACCACACCATCTTCTATTATTGTTGCACCACCAATACCCACCTGCGCGGCAAAAAGACAATTCTTGCCTACCACTACGTCATGTCCGATATGAACCACGTTGTCAATTTTTGTTCCCCGCCCTATGATGGTATCATGTGTTACGCCCCTGTCAATTGTGCAGCAAGCTCCTATTTCAACATGATCCTCAATGATCACTCTTCCACAACTGTCCATACGTTTATACCAGTTCTCCCTGTCTTTTTTTGTGTTGTAGTAGAATGCATCTGAACCGATCACGGTACCCGACTGAATGATCACATTATCGCCAATGATGCAATGATCCATGATGGATACATTCGGCTGAATGGTGCAGTTTGATCCGATCACAACTTCATTGCCGATAAATACATTTGGCGCAACATAAGTTCCTTCGCCCACACGTGCAGACTCACTCATCATACTTGTTGCAGGTTTAAATGGGCGAAAATGCTGTACAATTTTCAGATATGCTTCAAAGGGATTGTCAACCAACAGGAGTGCTTTTTCTTTCGGGAAGTCGGTCAGTTGATTGATGATGATATACGAAGCAGCTGATTCAATACAGGTCTTATAATACTTTGGATGATCCACAAACACGAGGTCGCCCGCTTCCACTTTGTGTATTTCATTAATACCCGTTGCGAAGCCTGATGTATTACCATGTATGCTTGCTCCAATTAATTCAGCAATTGTGGTGACGGGTATTTGTGCTGGGAATTTCATCGTGTTGATTTGTAACAAAGATAGTATTATGCATTTTGTGAGCAGTTGAATAGTCGTGCAAAACAGATGATGATGATTGTCTTTTGCGTGTAAACAATTCCATTTTGCTATCGTGATGTTGCATTAATCCGATTGAGTAATTAACATTGCTAAAAAAAATGTGAATAAAATTGTTAAACAAATATTTTCTGTTAATAAAATATATTTATAATATTGTGTAGGGAATTTATTCCCGGTACTTATTAACCCATCTATATAACAGCGCCCCGTGTCAACGGGGCGCTGTATTTTTTTATAATATCATCATCTTTCCAATACTGTTTTTGTAATCTGCTTTTTTGTACACAGCGCTTGAAATTCATTCCCGGCCTGACTTACAGCCAAATAATTCACTTACATTGTGGAAAATAATTTACTTATGTTGAGATCCATGACAGGTTATGGAAGGGCGGAGAGAACAATTGGAGGGAAGGTTTTTCTGGTTGAGCTGCGTTCCTTGAATGGAAAGCAGTTTGATCTTTTGCTCAAGATTCCGGCTCAATTAAAGCCGTTTGAGTTCGAAATCAGGAATATTATTTCTGAGGCTTTGATCAGGGGAAGTGTTGAGTGTACCATCACCATCAAGCAAAACGGAACGTTAAAGCCATCTACGATCAATCTGGATCTTGCCGCTTCATACTACATGCAACTTAAGGAACTTGCAGACGGACTTGAAGCTGATGATAGTCAGTTGCTGGCTTCCATATTGAGAATGCCAGAGGTAGTTGCAACGTCTACCGATCAAATGCAAGCAGATGAGTGGGAAGAATTCAGAAATGTTCTTGCTGATGCTGTTGACAAGATCAATGAGCACAGGATCGATGAGGGCAAGGCCCTTGAGACTGAGTTATTACTCCGTATCCATAATATCGAGGAACTGCAGAAGAAATTAATGATCGTTGAACCGATCCGTAAACAGAAGATAAGAGATAATATTCTCCGGTTATTGGATGAACAAGTAGGCAAGGATGGGGTGGATATGAATCGGTTTGAACAGGAATTGATCTATTATATTGAAAAGATCGATGTTACTGAAGAGCAAGTGAGGTTGACCAATCATTGTTCTTATTTCAGGACATTGTTGGCAGAGAATGAGGTTTCTAAAGGACGAAAGCTTTCTTTTTTATTGCAGGAACTTGGTCGGGAGATCAACACCACCGGTTCAAAGGCATATGATTCAGACATACAGAAATGTGTTGTGGAGATGAAAGATGAGCTTGAAAAAGCCAAGGAGCAGGTGTTGAACATTCTGTAGTAGACAGACAATCCCGTTCATTAATGGAATGATGCCTAACTTTGCTGACATGTCTCCCAAAATCTTCTACATCGCAGTAATTTCTTTTTTTCTGGTATCATGCAATGAAACCGGACTTTTCGAAAAAGTTGTTGTGATACCCAAGCATCAGTGGGAAAATTCTTTTCAGCCTTCGTTTTCATTTGAAATCTCGGATACTGCGTCGCGTTATCAAGTTTACTTGATCGTGAGGCATGCAGATGCCTATGAGTATAATAATTTATGGGTCAGGTTGCATAGTATGTTGCCAGGTGACAGCAGCTGGCGATCTGAACGATTTGAAATACCATTGGCTTCCCAAGACCGGTGGTTAGGGTCCGGAATGGACGATATCTTTGATCACAGGGTCTTGCTGTATCGTGATCCTGTAAAATTCAGCAAGCCAGGGCCATACCAGATACGGGTGGAGCAACACATGCGTGTAGACCCGCTTGAGCATATCTTCAATGTAGGCTTACGAGTAGAAAAAATCAAATGATATGCGTCGATTGTTCGATAGGATACCTTTGAAGTTCATCAACTATGTTTATTGGTTCCTGCTTGTATACCTGATCGCCGCTCTTGCCTGGTGGTATATCGAACTGGATCAGCAGAACGACCTCATGATGGCTTTTCAGAAGGAAGAACTGATCAAGTTACACAACGTGAATCCTGCTGCTATAAATGCGATTGAAGACGCGCATGCCCGTAATGCAAAACAATATATTGGCGAGGGATTGACATTCCTGATCATCACGATTCTTGGAGCAGTATTTGTATATAGCGTGGTACGCCGACAGATCAGGTATCACCTTCAGCAAAAAAACTTCATGATGGCCGTCACGCATGAGTTAAAAACACCTATTGCCGTGACCAAGCTGAGTCTGGAGACCCTAAGACGACATAAGCTGGATGAAGATCGCCAGAAAAAAATTCTTGGGGACGCTATCAATGAAACCGACCGGTTAAATGCATTGTGTAATAATATCTTGTTGAGCTCTCAGCTTGAATCGGGAGGGTATACCCTGACCAAACAGGAATTTGATTTGTCAGCCTTGGTACAGAAAGCTGTTGCGGATTTCCAGCGCAGGTATCCTCAGCGAAATATCATAAATCATTCAGCAGATATGATCTTTGTGCATGGAGAGGAGTTTTTGATCGGACTGGTCTTAAATAATCTACTGGAAAATGCAGTAAAATATACGGGTCCTGAAGCGCCTATTGTTGTGAACCTGACAGAAAATGATAGTACGTGTGTACTCAGCGTGGTTGATCTTGGAAGAGGTATTCCTGATGCTGAAAAGTCGAAGATCTTTGAAAAATTTTACAGACTGGAGGATGAATCTACACGAAAAACAAAAGGCACAGGCCTTGGACTATATCTGAGTTCCAAAATTGTTGAGGATCATCATGGCAGATTATTAATCGAGAACAATCATCCTACTGGAAGTGTTTTCAAGGTAATACTTCCTAAAAACTAATCTATGTCAACTCAGTCAAAAGCATCCATTTTGCTGGTGGAAGATGAAGAAAATCTCCTGGAAGCACTCAAGCTTAATCTGGAGTTGGAGGGGTATGATGTGACTTGCGTGAACAATGGAGCGATCGCATTGAAAAAGGTGGAGGAGGAATACTACGACCTGATCCTGCTTGACATCATGCTGCCTGAAGTTGATGGCTTTGATGTTTGCGAGCGCATCAGGTTAAAGAATATTGATACACCTGTGCTGATGCTCAGTGCACGTTCTGGCAGTGCCGATCGTGTAGCAGGCTTGCGAAGAGGCGCTGATGATTATTTGACCAAGCCGTTCAATCTGGAGGAGTTACTGCTTCGTGTAGAAAAGTTGATTGACAAGAACAGAAAGCTTCATGAGCGATCCACCATCGGAGATTATTATGAATTTGGTGGCAACAAGATTGATTTCAAAGCGCAAAGTGCTGTCAATAAACGCGGGGAGCTGATCACATTGAGTAAGAAAGAAATTATGCTGCTTAAGTTGCTGATGGAGTACCGCAATGAAGTGGTTTCAAGAGAAAAGATCCTACAAGCGGTATGGGGGTATCAGGTTTTCCCAACTACCAGAACCATCGATAATTTTATACTGAGTTTTCGAAAGTACTTTGAAACAGATCCCCGCGAACCCGTCCATTTTCATTCAGTAAGGGGCGTCGGCTATAAATTCTCGGATTAAAACCCCGGGGGTCAAAGATCGCCCAGCTGTGGTCTGAGCAATATTTCTTCTACACAAGCTTGTGGCGATAGTTTGTTTGCAGCGATGATCATTTTGGCGATGTCATCAGTCTCCATGACTCTTTTGGGATCTATATCAAATCCGTCCCAGGAACTGGTAAGTGTAGCTCCAGGATAAACGGTGGTTACCTTGATATTGAATTCCTTTAGTTCTTCTCTGAGGTTCATGCTGAATCCTCTAAGTGCCCATTTGCTGATGCTGTAAGATCCACCGTTTGCATATGCTTTAAGTCCTGCTGTTGAAGAGACATTAAAAATATGTCCGGATTTTAGCTTGATCATCGAAGGGATGAATGCACGCGTAACGTGGTAGGCAGAATACAGATTCACCGAGAGCATATGCTCAAGTTGTCCCTCTGGTTCATTATACGTAGTTCCGGGTTCATAGATCCCGATATTATTCACCAACACATCTATTTTGTCAGTCGCTTTCAATACCTGTTGTGCAAATTCTTTTGCCTGTTCCGCAACACCAAGATCAACACTGAAGCTGCTGATCTGTATTCCATGTTTTTTCATCAACGCCTCTTGCCACGCGCTGGTCTTCTCCATATTCCTTGAGCACAGAAAAAGGTCTGCCCCCTCAGCGGCAAAATATTCAGCAACGGTTTTCCCAATTCCTCTTGATGCGCCTGTGATGACTACATTCATGTTGATGTATTTTTATCAAAGGTAAGGGATAAGGGACGAGGGACAGGGGACGAGGGATCTGAATTCGCAAGCTCTTATAGTAAAATGTTTAGTCGTTTAGCCCTAAACAACTAAACGCCTCAACAACTAAACAATTCTTTTAGATTCCTCGCTTCGCTCGGAATGACAGATAATAGGGTAGGGAATGTTAGCTTTGCATTACTTTATGGCAAAAAAATACGAACATATATTTTTTGATCTTGATCATACGTTGTGGGACTTCGATACCAACTCTGTTGAGACACTAAGGGATCTTTTTCAGGAACTTAAACTGCATCAGCTGGCAACCGATGATTTTGAGCATTTTCAAACCACCTATCATCATCACAATAACATTTACTGGGATCGTTTTCGTAAAGGGTATATCACCAGGGAAGAGTTACGGTGGAGAAGGATGTGGCGGACATTTGTAGATTTTAAGATCACTGATGAAGCTTTGGCAAGA
>JBKCFW010000220.1:0-2865 GCA_046303675.1 bacterium | reverse complement strand
GTTTTTATCCTAAATACAATTCTGAGTTTTCTTACAAGAACCTCAGTCCCTTTTCATATTCCATATCATTTTGTTTCTCCTGAAATTAGAAGTGATAATGGTATATTGTTCTGTTCATCCCACCTCCCATTGGCGAAAGTTGGTATAAAAGCAATGATTGAGAATAACCAATTTATTGACGCAGCAATTGCTAAGATTCCATCAAAAGATATGACAATTGCTGTTTGGGGGCGAATTGAGTCATTACCTGCTTTGAAAGCAGATTTTAATGTGTTGCTTAAAGCAAAATCTATGATTCAAAAAAAATCCTCCATTTATTTAATGATTGATGATCCAAGTGCAAATACTTATTCTCCGAACGGTCTGAAAATATGTCAAATCACAAACTCTACCTTGGTTTTTTCTTTTGTTTGTATGAGAAAAACTGGTGTAATCGATACTTGGCTTGAAATGGCACCTTTCCCGTATTGTAAAAATGATGAGGAGATCAATGGAAACATTGATTACTTGAAATGCAAATCTCAGGAGATTTTCGATTCCTACACCAATCGATTGAATTGATTGAGTTGACACGTAGTACTGAAGATTCAGTAACTGGAATCTGATATCATTTGACCACAATTTCATTTTCTTCAACAATACACTCATTTCTTGATAGTCGTATAGGATCAATACTCCTTTTTGATCCTTTTGCACATAATTAAAAAAAAGTAATTAAAAAGTCTACTAAAATGGTAGGAAACATATATTTTCGTGCCACACCCTTAAGATAATTCATTGATGGCGCAAATTGACCAGGTTATCAAGCAGCAATTGGAGGTACTGAAGGATGACGGAGCCTACCGCTACTTCCTTCAGGTGAATAAAAGTGCAACGCATTTTCCTGCTTTCTATTATGTAAAAAATGGGGAGACCAAAAAGGCCATCAATTTCTGCAGCAATGATTATCTGGGGATGAGTACAGATGAGGAAATGATCGGGAAGTTGTCTTTTGTTCTTCACCACAGTGGAACGGGTAGTGGAGGAACTAGAAATATCTCCGGCTCTACACAATATCATAACAGCCTTGAAGGGACAATATCCGAGTGGCACAATAAGGAAGCAGCGCTGCTGTTTGGATCTGCTTATCTCGCTAACCTTACGGCTTTGCAGACGCTTGGTCGTCGTATACCCGGACTCGTTTTTATTTCTGATGAATATAATCATGCCTCCAAGATTGAGGGCATGCGTTCTTCAGGCTCTTCTAAATACATCTTCAGGCATAATGATATGCTGCATCTTGAAGAGATCTTAGCTTCTCTTGAGATAGATGTTCCGAAAGTCATCGTCGTGGAATCTGTATACAGCATGACGGGCACCATCGCTCAGTTAAAAGAGATCATTCGACTTGCTAAAAAGTATAACGCCATCACCTACGTGGATGAAGTGCATGCAGTGGGACTATACGGAACCAATGGTGCGGGTATTGCTGAAATGTTGGGATGTGCAAGTGAGATCGATATCATAAACGGCACACTGGCAAAAGCCATTGGCGTTTTAGGAGGTTATATTACCGGATCTCATCAGGTGGTCGACTTTATAAGAAGTTTTGGAAGCGGATTTATTTTTACTACATCACTTCCTCCGGCCATGTGTGCAGCAGCAGAGAAGGCGATACAAATCATTCAACGTGATCCTTCTCCAAGAAAAATGGTGAAAGGAATGGTGGATTATCTCCGAAGATTACTGGAAGAGAATGATATACCTTTTATTCAAAACGAATCACACATAACCAGGGTCATTGTTGAAGGAGCAGCGAGATCAAAATTGCTGGCAGATCGATTATTGGATGATCATGGGATTTATGTGCAGCCGCTCAACTATCCAACAGTTCCAAGAGGCGAGGAGGGTTTCAGGCTGATCGTTACAGCAAGGCACACCAGAGAACAGGTGGTAGCATTGGTAGATGGATTGAAAAATGTATTGATTGAAGCAAGTACGCATCATATGCAGAAATAGTCGCTTGAGCCTGATCCAGGCTGAACTGGTAAGGTCCAAGATCCTTGCCATTCAGCCTTATACAGAAGTGATCATCATCCCCAGAAGCAGTCTGGGTGATAGGGAACTTACTGTGCCATTATCCGCCTTGGATGGCACTGATTTTTTCACCCAGGAAATTTTTGAGGTTCTTCAACGAGGTGAAGCGGATATCGCTGTTCACTCCCTCAAGGACATGAGTGCACCACATTTTTTTAGTCACGATGCTTTTGCAATAGTAGATCGTGACGACGTCCGTGATGTTGCCATCTTTAATGAAGAGGTTGTTGAGAAGTTGAGAAACGGCGAAGCGATAACAATTGGTACTTGTTCTCCACGAAGAGAAGAGATGGCAGTGAATTTCCTGAAAAAGGCGCTGCCTCAATATGGTCCAGAGATCAAGATAGAAGTTAGTCCGATTCGTGGGAACGTTGAAGGGCGACTGAAACAATTGGATGACAGAAAATATGATGCAACCATTCTGGCTACAGCGGGATTGAACAGGTTGTTGAGGGATGAGTTGTCGAATGGTCATATAGGTGAATATTCTATTTCATCCTTGTTGAAAGGAAAACGATCTATGTTATTGCCTTTGATCGAGTGTGCTCCTGCACCTTGTCAGGCTGCTATCGTTGCAGAAGCTGATCCAAACAATCGTGATGCTGTTGAGCTGATCAGAAAGATCGATCAACCTGCGCTATTAACGGAAGTCACAGAAGAGAAAAGGATAGGGTTTGAATTTGGCACAGGTTGTTTGCAGCGTTTCGGTGTGGTGACCATTAACAATGAACAGGGAAGCTATGTGTATGCTGCAGGAGAGGATCAATATGGAGAGAAATTTTCGATGTG
>JBKCFW010000219.1:0-5368 GCA_046303675.1 bacterium | reverse complement strand
CTGGGTACAGTCGGTTTTAACGGAGTGGTTTCATATTACGGCAAAGACAACAGCAATAATGGTTTACTCAAAACAGCAAGCGGTTCAACAAAAAGCAAGATCACCATCAAAAAAATGGGGAGCAGGTCGCAACAAATCATTGCAACCGGAGACCTGGCTGGGATCAACGCTGGTAAGATCTTAAAGATCCGTAACCTGGGAAAGGTATTTGGCAAATATGAGATCAAAGGGAGATCACAAGATGATATCACTTTTAATACGAACCTGAACGGTGTTGAATTCAACGGATACACATACGCCGGCATAACCGCCAAAGGGAATTATACTAAAAAGATCCTGAACACAGAGATAGAGTTAGATGACAAACATCTTATTGCTGACCTCAGAGCGAGTATTGATTTCAGTGGACAAACTCCTAAAACAAGTGTTAATGCCCGTGTATCAAATTCAGATCTGGATGCGTTGAAATTAACATCAATGCCGCTGAGATTCTCTGGCATAAGTAAAATCAATGTAGAGGGTAGCAACCTGGATAATATCACAGGTACCGCTGAATTCGATGACCTGATCATTTCAAGAGAGCGGCAAGCATATCGACTAGAGAAAATATTATTGCGTGCGGAGAATATTGGCACTTACCGCTCTTTCTCGGTTCGAGGTGATGACATCGACGCACAGCTAAGAGGCAACTTTAATTTTGCAGAATTGCCTGCTACTTTTAACCAGTACTTCAGCAAATACTATCCACTCTACTTCAAAAAAATCGCACCGCCAAAAAGAGACCAGGATCTCTCTTTTATTCTTGAATTGAAAAATGCCAATTCAATGCTCAAGATCCTTGACAATGGATTGACCGGATTGAACTATAGCAGTATTGAAGGCAGCATTGATACAAAAAATAACCTATTCAGCTTTAACGCTTCAATTCCAAAACTCATCTATAAAAAAGTTGCTGTTTACGATTTTTCTTTTGATGCAGATGGAGATATCGACAGCTTAAAGATGTTCTCAAAAGCCAGCTCGGTTGTTTTTAATGATAGTCTTTACTTCCCAAACAACGAGATCAATATCCGATCATCAAGAGATGTATCACTGATCGACATCAAAACAATTTCCGACCAATCGATCTACGGCGCAAATCTCTCAGCTACGATCAATAACCTTGTCGATGGCATCAAGGTACATTTCAACCGATCGTCACTGGTGTTCAACGACAAAACATGGAACATAGAAAAAGATGGCGATGTTGTCATCAGCAAATCATTGTTTGATGCAAAAAACTTCGTGATCACAAACGGAAATCAAAATATCAGCATCATCACACTTCCACCCGAAGCCAACAGGAAGCAAACAATCATCCTGAGTCTGGATAAAGTGAACCTCGGCGATATCCTTCCTTTTGTGATCAAAGAACCAAAAATTCAAGGCATCACGACCGGAGACATTACCCTTGAGGATCCTTTTAAAGATTTAAAATTGTATTTGAATGCCCAAACCGACAAGACAAGATTTGAGGATGATTCGATTGGTATAACCACGTTGAACGCATTCTGGGACAGCAAAGAAAAAAGAGCCAGTTACTTTTTTGAGTCGAATAATCCCAATTACCAACTCGATGTAAATGGCAAGTTGAATCTGGCTGATAACACGGAAGGCAATATTGACACTGAGATCAATATTGATAAATTAAGACTTAGTGTCCTCAAACCTTATCTGGGTGTCATATTCAGTGATCTGGAAGGTTATGGAAGCGGAAAATTAAAAATCCAAGGAAGTCTGAAAGAACCTGATTTCGTGGGTTCTGTAAAGATCACTGAATCAAAAGTAACTATCGCCTATACCCAGTGCACCTACACATTGCAAGACCCTGTTCTGGAATTCAAGCCGGATATGATCTCATTTGGCGATATGCAACTGAAGGATATATACGGGAATCAGGCCCTGTTCAAAGGAAACCTTGAACATCATTTTTTCAGAAGGTTCACCTATAACCTGAATGCAAGCTCAAGAAAACTCCTTGTGCTGAATACCACAAAAGCAAACAATGATCTTTTCTATGGCAAAGCGGTGGCCAGGTTCAATTTCAGCATGACCGGACCTGAACAGTTGATGAAGATGTATGTAAGTGGACTGCCCGTTGACAGCTCAGTAATCAATATCAATACAAACAGCAGCAGCAAGCAATCTGCAGAGGTTGACTATATTCAGTGGAAATCATACGGTGTGGAGATGAAAAAAGAAACTCCACTCAGTACATCCAATCTCGTGATAGACCTAGACCTGACCGCTACCCCACTGCTCAGGATGAATGTGGTATTGGATGAATTGACCGGTGACATCATCTCAGGTGTTGGAAACGGAAACTTAAAGATCCACACAGGAACCACTGAGAACCTATCGATGATCGGCAGGTACAACATTGAGAGTGGGAACTACAATTTCAACTTCCAGGATATATTCAAGAAGCCTTTCAAGCTGGAAGGCGGAGGAAGCAGCTATATCAGCTGGACCGGAGATCCACTGGATGCAGACATCAATGTCAATGCAACTTACCTCGCCGAGAAAGTAAGAATGAGTACTCTCTTTACAGATGCAAGCAATTCATCTGTATCGGGTGTTAGCTCTGATGTATTGAGAGAGATCAGCGATGTGGAAGTCAGGTGTAACCTTACCGGTACATTGAGCAAATTGAATCCAAGTTTTCAGATCGTTATACCACAAACCAGTGCATCAAGAGGGAACAGCACGATTGACAGCAGATTAAAAAACATCAACAGAGATCAACTGGAAGTCAGTAAACAAGCTACCTACCTGATCGTATTCAAAAGCTTCGCGCCACAATCTGCCATTGTAGCAAATGACCTCAACAGCCAATTGATCAACACAACCATTTCAGGTGTGATCAATGGAATCCTTTCAAGCAGTGTTCAGAACTTCTTTTCGAAAGTGCTTGGTTCTTCGGTAGACGTAAACTTCAACTATTCAAGAAATCTCACGACCATCGCAGGCAACACGGGAACAGGAGGAAGTGGACAAAACAATTTCAGAGAAAATGTAAGTCTTCAGTTTATCAAGTCGATCATGGACGATAAACTCATCATCACGTTTGGGAGTGATTTCAACTTTGCGACAGCCACCAACAACTCATTGGCGACAAGTGGACAAACATTCCTGTTCCTGCCCGATGTGAATGTGCAATATAAGATCACACCTGATGGCAAATTCAGAACATCCTTCTTTTACAGGAGCAGCTTCGATCTGCTTTCAACATCTGGAAAACGGAACAGAACGGGAGGAAATATTTCATTCCGAACAGAATTCGACAGGCTGTTTGAAAGAAAACGTGAAATCAAAACAGAGAAACCCAAACAGTAATCTTTTCAACGGGCTGATCTAATGTGAGATGTTTATATCTCATGACCCATCTTATCCCGTTTTGTTTTGAGATAATTTTCGTTGTGCGGATTGGGAGAGATCTTGATTGGCACTGATTCGATTATTTCCAGACCATAGCCTTTGAGTCCGGCTCTTTTCTTTGGATTGTTGCTGATCAATCTGATACGCGAAATACCAAGAGATCTGAGTATCTGAGCCCCTACACCATAGTCACGCTGATCAGGTTGAAAACCGAGATGAACATTCGCCTCTACGGTATCCATTCCTTGTTCCTGTAACTGATAGGCTTTGAGTTTATTGACTAATCCAATTCCTCTGCCCTCTTGATTCATGTATAAAATCACTCCCTTCCCTTCTTCTTCCACCATTTGCATGGCAGCATGGAGTTGATCACCACAATCACAACGCAATGACCCAAGGATATCTCCCGTGAAACAAGATGAGTGTACCCTCACAAGAACAGGTTCATCTTTTTCCCATGTTCCTTTAACCAGGGCCATGTGCTCAGGACTCATAGGATTATTTCGTTCTTTGAAGATCATCAGTTTAAAGTGGCCATATTTTGTAGGCATATTGGCACTGACTGGTTGCTCAATCAAAGAGTCCATCTGAAGCCTATATTCAATAAGATCTTTGATAGAAATCAATTTCATATCCCACTGCTTTGCCATTTCCTGCAGTTGTGGGAGGCGGGCCATTGACCCGTCATCATTCATGATCTCAACCAAGACACCAGCGGGCTCGAAGCCTGCCAATCTGGAAAGATCTACCACAGCCTCAGTGTGACCGGATCTGCGTAATACGCCGCCTTTTTTTGCACGCAAAGGGAATATATGTCCGGGGCGACCAAGATCAGAAGGTTTTGTATTAGGATCGATCAGCGCTTGAACGGTCTTAGCCCTATCATGCGCAGAGATACCTGAGGTGCATCCATGGCCCAGGAGATCAA
Organism: bacterium; assembly: GCA_046303675.1. Lineage (GTDB taxonomy): Bacteria > Bacteroidota > Bacteroidia > Chitinophagales > Chitinophagaceae > Pollutibacter. The sequence continues at coordinate 1,023 of JBKCFW010000219.1, read as the reverse complement.
CTGAAACCGTGAAAGCGGTTTCGTGTAATGCAGTATTGTTATTGACCATCTGCTCCAGTCCGAGGTCATCACAACGCTGCTCCTCAAGGGCGGCACAGATCAGTCCCCTTCCAAATTTGCTCATGAAATTGATCACCTCTGGAGTGACATTTCTTGCGGCGGTGATGATATCCCCTTCATTCTCCCTGTCCTCATCATCCACCACAATGACCATTTTACCTATCTTCAGGTCGGCAATAGCACTTTCAATAGAATCAAGCATGCATGTGGATTTTCAGCAAAATTATGAAAAGATTAAGGGCTTTGGGAATCAATTTCCTGCAAGCTTTCTCATTTCGTTGACCTGGGCGCTCAGGGAATCGATCGATTCGGCATTTGATGCCTCTAAATCTCCAATTCTGGTACGTCTAAGTGAGGACAGATAAGCCCCACATCCCAATTCATTGCCGTAATCAAACGCCAGGCTACGGATATATGTTCCCGTTGAACAAACCACCCTGAAATGAACTACAGGAAGCTCAATGGCAGTTATCTCAAACTTACTGATGGTGATTGGCCGGGGCTCCATCTGGACGTCCTCTCCCCGTCTGGCCAGCACATAGGCTGCAGTCCCTTGTTTTTTTATAGCAGAAAAGATCGGTGGCACCTGCATGATGGTTCCCTGAAATTTTTTCGTGGCATCATGGATCATTGATTCGGTTAGGTGATCAATGGTAGCATGAAAAACAGGTTCACTTTCCAGGTCATATGTCGGGGTGGTATGCCCAAGGGTAAAACTGCCCGTGTATTCCTTTTCAGCCGCCATGTATTCATTGATCTTCTTGGTATATTTCCCTGTGCAAACGATCAATAATCCAGTGGCCAAAGGATCAAGGGTTCCGGCATGTCCGACCTTACTGATCTTGGTGAGTCCCCTTACTTTTTTCACCACATCGAAAGATGTCCAGTTCAAGGGCTTATCGATAAGGATCACACGTCCCTCTGCAAATGCATTATTCCACTGATTGGTATTCAACTTGTATA
>JBKCFW010000218.1:0-4419 GCA_046303675.1 bacterium | reverse complement strand
GTATATCACCAGGGAAGAGTTACGGTGGAGAAGGATGTGGCGGACATTGGTAGATTTTAAGATCACTGATGAAGCTTTGGCAAGAACGATGAGTGAAAAGTATCTGGAGATATTGCCTACCAAGACCAATTTATTCGATGGTTGTTTAGATGTGCTGAACTATCTATCAGAAAAGAACTACCCCATGCCTCTGATCACCAACGGATTTGAGAAAACGCAGCATGAGAAGATCAAGAACAGCGGCATCAATCATTTTTTCAAAGAAATGATCACGTCCGAACAATCTGGGATCATGAAACCGCATGCTGCAATCTTTGAGTATGCCTTTGCAAAAACAGGAACATCGGCAGAAAAAAGTATCATGATTGGTGACACCCTTGAGGTAGATATTCTGGGAGCCTTGAATGCCGGAATGGATGCAGCTTATTTCAATCCTGCTGTACCGCATACACCCAAGATCAAGCCAACGTATGTGCTAGCTCATCTTAAAGACTTGATCACTATTCTTTGATCAGGAAATTCTTGCCAGTACGGTGACGCCATTTTTTACGTTGTCGCCGATCTTAACGGCCGGTATAGTGCCGACAGGAAGAAGGAGGTCAACCCGACTCCCAAACTTGATAAAACCCAGTTCCTCATTTTGTTTCACCTCTTGTTCAGGTTGGGCATAATTCACGATCCTTCTTGCAACGGCCCCGGCAATTTGTTTTACCAATAGGGTGATGGATGGGTTTGAGATCACGACACTGTGGCGCTCATTTTCAGTTGAGGATTTGGGATCCCAGGCTACGAGGTATTTCCCTTTATGATATTTACTGTAGAGTATTTTCCCAGATACAGGATATCTGTTGACATGCACATTGGCAGGACTCATGAACACAGAGATCTGCAATCTTTTTTCATTGAAGTATTCAGTATCGATGGTTTCTTCAATGACCACCACTTTCCCATCTGCAGGCGAGATGATCGCATGTTCATCTTGAGTGAATGTTCTGGTTGGAATACGGAAAAATGAGATAATAAATATCCATAGGCCGGCACATAGAATATAAACAAGCCATGCTGCCGGGCTTAACACTGGCTCTAGAAATTTGCATGAAAGTATTGCGAGACCACCAAGCAGTATCGTGCTGATGATGATCGTAGGGTAACCTTCTTTGTGTATGGTCATGGTTGTGGGTTAAAGATGCAAATGTAGCAATTAGAAAGGCAAGTGTTTATCGTTTTTTGTCAGGCTGGCATGAGGCTGCTCATTGCAGCATCAAGCTCTTGTTCAATTTCTTCAGCAGTATTTAAAATAACCAGCTTTGATCTCAGTGGTTTTATGTTGGGTATGCCTTTAAGATAATTGGCATAATGTCTCCTCATTTCAAAAATGCCCAGCTTGGGGCCCTTCCATTTCACAGAAGCTTGCAAATGGTGTTTGATCACTTCAATCCTTTCTTCAATGGTAGGGGGGTCCAGTTTTTCTCCGGTTGCAAAGTAATGTTTGACTTCACGGAAGAACCAGGGATAACCGATAGCGGCCCTTCCGATCATGATCCCGTCAACGCCGTACCTGTTTTTGTACTCTAACGCCTTTTCCGGAGAATCAACATCGCCATTGCCAAAAATTGGTATATGAATCCGCGGATTGTTTTTCACTGCTGCGATGTAACTCCAGTCGGCCTCTCCTTTATAAAGCTGACTTCTTGTTCTGCCATGAATGGATAGTGCCTGAACGCCAATATCCTGAAGTCTTTCAGCTACCTCCATGATGTTGATGCTGTCGAAATCCCAGCCAAGTCTTGTTTTCACCGTGACCGGAACGGAAGTCGATTTGATCACTGCTTTGGTAAGTCTGACCATCAGGTCGATATCTTTCAACACCGCTGCGCCTGCACCTTTACAGACTACTTTCTTTACAGGACATCCAAAATTAATATCCAGCAAGTCGGGGTTGACCGTATCAACGATACCCGCGCTGATCGCCATGGCCTCTTCATCTCCTCCAAAGATCTGAATGCCCACTGGTCGCTCTTCTTCGTAGATGTCAAGTTTCTGTCGACTTTTCAATGCATCACGGATGAGTCCCTCGCTGCTGATGAATTCTGTATACATCAGATCCGCTCCGTGTTTTTTACATACCGCACGAAACGGCGGATCGCTCACATCTTCCATAGGAGCGAGCAATAAAGGGAAGGAGGGTAATTCTATGTTGCCTATCTTTATCATCTGATCAACGCGAAGTTACATACTTGAAATTTGTTGACTGGTTAAAGCAACGATAAATGGAACAAAATATGCCAAACAGACCCGGGATGAATGAGCGGTCGGGTCTTTTTATATTGATCGCACTTATGGGCTTGGGATTCATGGTAGGAGGGGGCATTTCATTTTTTGCATGGAGGCTGATGACTGGACAGGAGATGATTCAGATGCAGGTTTCCATGTCAAATCCAGCATTTGTAAATGAAGTGAGGGTCCTGCAGACCATACTCTCTTTTTTTATGTTTTTCATTCCTGGTTTTTTAGCTGCCTATATCTTGAATAAAAAGCCTTTTCAGTTTTTGGGATTTGGGAAGAGGTTGACATGGGCAACCGCAGGATTGGGCATGGCAATTATGATCGTTTCCATTCTTCTTGCAGGTTCTTTGGCTACGCTCAATGATATGTTGCCAATTTCCGCAGAGCTAAAAAGTTATTTTAAAGGACTTGAGGAAAGCTATATGAAACAGGTTGAGGTAATGTCTCAAATGAAAGGGATACCTGATCTATTGATTACACTGCTGGTGATGGCTGCTGCACCCGCAGTATTTGAAGAAGTTTTTTTTCGTGGCGGTTTTCAGAATATGATGCACCGTTCTACAGGAAATCTTTGGGTAAGTGTGATCGTCACTTCAATCCTGTTCAGTGCAATTCATTTTTCTTTTTACGGATTTTTTGTAAGAACTGCATTAGGCCTTGTACTAGGCTTGCTTTATGCGTATAGCAAGAATTTATGGATGCCTATAATCGCTCATTTTCTGAATAATGCCATTGGGGTAGTGCAAGTATACATGCTAAGGATTAAAGGAGAGCCAATTGAAAATGCGATGGGAGACAAATATCCATTGTGGTGGGGCGCAATTGCGATCGTTATTATTGTATTTCTTTTTACTAAGTACAAGCAGTTGATCTCTCAACAAAAACAAGCGATTTAAAAACGCAATATATGGCGCTGAATATCCCAGTGTTTAAGACCCGAGTTAAAACTGCATTGATATACGCGGCTGTCATGCTTACCGGCTTGCTTTGGAATGAGTGGAGTTTTTTGGTTTTGTTTTCTGTCGTGCACATGGGTTGCTGGTATGAGTTTCAAAAATTATCTGTCGCCATCTCTCCTGATTCGCATCAGTATTCAATCTGGGAGAAGATCAATGGTCCGTTGTTAGGTTGGGGATTGATGCTGATGGCTACCGCAGGAACTTTGGAGATCGGTGGTTATGCAATCAGTGATATAGGTATGTGGATCGTAAGGTTAGGTTTGTTGATGATTATTGTTTTGCAGATTATCAAGCAGACATATTCAAGAGCGCAGTTATTGAGTATGCTGACTGGTTTGGTGTATATTTCAATTACGCTTTCCCTACTGATCAATCTGCGCAGTGGTTGGATATGGGGAACATCAGGCCAGGCTGATACAATCACTAACGTCATATCTGGCTTTAGCGGACATTTGGTAACCATCCTACTTGTTGTAACTATTTGGATCAATGATACGATGGCTTACATCATTGGTTCGATGATCGGTAAGACCCCACTTACTTCATGGTCACCCAAAAAAACATGGGAAGGTACCATTGGCGGTATATTGGTCAGCGTATGTTTAATTTTTTTTGTGACAAAGATGTTCTGGGATGTGAATGGTGAATTGATTGTTGTACTTCTCGCTACAGCAGTGTTTGGAACTATCGGCGATCTGATCGAGAGTAAAATAAAGCGACTCGCAGGAGTCAAAGACAGTGGAAGTTTCATGCCCGGCCATGGAGGCTTCCTGGATCGTTTTGATTCGATACTACTTGCTGCGCCAGCGGTGTGGGTGGTGTGTTATTTGATGTATAGATGAGGAATACAATGTTTAGGTGTTTAGGCGTTGATTTGTTTATTTGAATTTAATCAACAAATCAACGACCATCCTCAACCTTCATTCCCCTTCTTAATCTGTATACTCGGCTTTACTCTTGGAGTGTTTGAATTTTCATTGCCAGTATTTGGCTTTCCTCCTCGTCCCCTGCCTTCGGCAGGCAAGCCTCGTCCCTCGTCCCTCGTCCCCCGTCCCTGCCTACCGGCAGGCAAGCCTCGTCCCTGCACATTTCCTTGTCCCCTGTCCCTCGTCACTTGTCCCCTGTCCCTCGTCACTTGTCCCTTTCTCTTACTCGCATTTCTTTCCAACGAACG
>JBKCFW010000217.1:0-22746 GCA_046303675.1 bacterium | reverse complement strand
TCGTAAGAATTGATTGTTTCTGTAGTAGTGAAATCGTGAACAATCGTCAAAAGGTTAAAGGTGTTATAAAGTTCATTTTTTTTCAGGTCATTTCCTTCTACATTCTTTTCGTCAGCATTTATTGACTGACAAACCTCTTCAACTAATTGGTTGTCATAATATAAACTGACCACTTCTTTGATAGGCAGAAATTGGAACGTCAATACAAAAAGAAATAAGTAGGCAAAAATTTTTTCTTTTATCATCTTATGAATTTACAAATTGACGAGCATATAAATCATGATTTCATGATCGCTGCCGTTAAGCATAAATTAAATATTCAATCCTCCACACGCACTCAAGACCTGACCAGTGATGTAGCTGCTCATGTCTGAGGCAAGAAAAAGCGTGGTGTTGCCAATTTCTTCTGCAGATCCAAATCTGCCTAGTGGAATCTTGGCCAGGAATGCTTGTGATGCTTCTCCTTCTTTCAGGTAGTGCGTCATATCGGTTTCAATGAATCCGGGAGCAATGGCATTCACCCTCACATTTCTGCTTCCCAGTTCATGTGCTATGGATTTAGTGAATCCTATGATGCCGGCTTTACTTGCTGCATAGCTTGACTGGCCTGCATTCCCTCTGACACCAATGATGGAGCTCATGTTGATGATGGAACCTTTTCTGGCTTTCATCATGGGTTTGATCACCTGCTTGGTCATGTTGAATACACTCTTCAGATTCACTTCCATCACTTCATCCCACTGCTCCGGTGTCATTCTCAGCAGGAGATTATCTTTTGATATTCCGGCATTATTCACGCAAACATCGATCGTTCCAAATTCTTTGATCACATCATTTACAAAAGCCTCAGACTCTGCAAAGTTTCCTGCATTGCTTCTCCAGGCTTTTGCTTTCACGCCCAATCCTTCCAGCTTGCCAACCAAGGCAGCAGCCTTGTCTGCACTGCTCTCACTTACATACGTAAACGCAATGTGCGCGCCATGTTCTGCAAGTTTAATTGCAATCGCTTCTCCAATTCCTCTCGCTGCACCGGTTACTATAGCAATTTTATTTTCAAGAAGTTTCATGTTGATGTGTTTTGTGCAATATAATCAAGAGAGTTGAGACGTGATGAAAGACCAGCAAAATATTTGAATGGATCTTTGCAAGTGTAGTGATCCGAATGCTCAGTACTTATTTGTTATAATGCATATTGAGTATTTCTTCTATGATGATCCTGTCGTTGCTCAACCTGGGTACTTTATGCTGACCGCCCAGTTTATTTTTTTGTTTTAACCATTGACTGAATTGTCCTTGAGGCATAGCTCTTACCAGCGGCTCTCTTAAGGCAATGTCCTTATATCGTTTTGCTTCATAATCGCTGTTCAATGTCTTTAATTGTTGATCAAGTATCTTGGTGAATTGTTGTATGTCCAGCGGTGCTTTATCAAATTCAATGAGCCATTCGTGTGCGCCATTACCTTCTTCGCTAAAATAAACCGGCCCTGCCGTATAATCCTTGACCACTGATTGTGTTGATTCACATGCTGCACTGATCGCTCTCTCTGCGTTATCTATGATCAGCTCTTCGCCAAATGCATTGATGAATAATTTAAGTCTACCGCTTACCTTGATGCGGAAAGGCTCAAGGCATGTAAATTGTATAGTGTCTCCTATCAAATAACGCCACAGTCCCCCATTCGTACTGATCACAGGAGCATAATGCTGACCTATTTCAACATCTTTCAATCCGATCGTTCTTGGTTCTTCTTTGCCATACTCTTCTATCGGCATGAACTCATAGAAAATTCCATGATCCAAAAAAAGCAGCATGCCATCTGATCCCGGTATGTCTTGCGCAGCAAAGAAACCTTCGCTGGCATTGTACATTTCCATGTAATGTATATCCTCTCCGATCAATCTTTTGAATTGATCTTTGTATGGATGAAATGCTACACCTCCATGCATGTAGAGTTCTAGCGACGGCCATATTTCTTTCATGTTCTTTTTCCCAGTGAGTTCAAGTATACGTTGAAACAATACAAGGGTCCAGGTAGGCACACCGGAAACAGAGGTTACATTTTCATGGATCGTATTTTCTGCCAGCTTTTCAATCTTTTCTTCCCACTCATCCATCAGTGCGATCCTCAGCTCAGGTGTTCTAATCCAGTTTCCCCAGAATGGTGTATTCTGCATCAGTACAGCACTGAGGTCGCCGAAGTGTGCCTGCTCATTTATGCTGCTGATGCTGTGACTACCTCCGATAATGAGCCCTTTCCCGGTGAGCAGATCTGATTCAGGATTGAACATGTAATAAAGGGATAGAATGTCTTTTGCTGCTTTAAAGTGACCATCCTCCAGGCTTTCCTGGCTTACAGGGATGAACTTACTTTTATCAGATGTCGTTCCACTGCTTTTGGCAAACCAGTTGATCGGGGTGTTCCAGAGGAGGTGCTGCTCTCCGGCCATGATGCGCTCTATGTATGGTTTCAGGTCGTCGTACTCGTGAATTGGCACTGCCTTTTTGAAAGCACGTGTGCTGAATAGTTTTGAGAATTCGTAACGCCTTCCAAATTCAGTGAATTGTGCAGAAGTTACCAGGTCTTGCAGTACTTCCCGTTGGGCGGAGATAGGATGATTAATCCAGGCTTCTATGCGCCAGGATCTGAGCCTTGCCAGGGTTGATATTGCCGGACTGAGCAGTTTCATGATTTATCAATTGGCTTTAGCGATCTCCGTACGCAGCATCTTGCCGAGCCTCCTCATGAAGATAATCTTTTCTTTTCAGTTCAAAATTTCTACCGAGGTATAGCCTGCGTACCTGCTCGTCATCCGCTAGTTCCTCTGCTTTTCCGTGTTTGAAAATTTTACCCTCGATCAACAAGTAGGCCCTGTCGCAAATGGAGAGCGTTTCATTCACGTTATGGTCGGTGATCAGTATGCCGATGTTCTTCATTTTTAATCTGGCGACTACAGTTTGGATATCCTCAACTGCAATCGGATCAACACCGGCAAATGGTTCATCCAGTAAAATGAATTTTGGATCAACGGCCAAAGCCCTTGCAATTTCTGTTCTTCTTCTCTCTCCACCGCTCAATGAGTCACCATTGTTTTTTCTAACATGGGTAAGTCTGAATTCAGTGAGCAGATCTTCCAGTTTTGCTTTCTGTTCATGTCTTGACAGCGTTGTCATTTCAAGCACTGCTGCGATATTATCCTCTACAGAAAGTTTTCTGAACACGGATGCTTCTTGGGGCAAATAACCGATACCCATTTGTGCTCTCTTATACATAGGGAGTTTGGTGATGTTGAGGTCATCCAGGAAAACTTCTCCTTCATCGGGCTTGATCAGTCCCACCACCATATAGAAGGAAGTTGTTTTACCTGCACCATTTGGGCCAAGTAAGCCAACAATCTCCCCTTGCTTGAGTTCAATGCTCACATCATTCACAACAGTGCGGTTGCGGTATCTTTTGACCAGTCCTTTGGTATGTATCGTCAGGCTCATGATTAAGAGCAAAAGTATTGAAAATCGGGGGTTTCCCAGTGAATCTATAATGATTTAGGCGGTTCAACAATTGAATTTTGCCTTTTTTAAATCCTTACTTTTGCGTTTCCTAATAAATTTGATGTCTAGCACATGAAAGTCATAGATCATATTAACCAAGCTAAAAACACCCTTGTTTCCTTTGAAGTATTGCCACCCTTGAAAGGAAAGAACATCTCTTCCCTCTATCAGCACCTTGATCCCCTGATGGAGTTCAATCCTTCTTTCATCAATGTAACTTATCATAGAAGTGAGCATATTTTTAAAAAGAAACTGGACGGTACGTTTGAGAAAGTGGAAGTAAGAAAACGTCCGGGTACTGTTGGAATCTGTGCGGCCATCATGAACCATTACAAGATCGATGCTGTTCCTCATCTTATATGCGGAGGCTTTACGCAGCGTGAGACAGAGGATGCCCTGATCGACCTGAATTTTCTCGGAATTGACAATGTGCTTGTGCTGCGCGGGGATGCTACCAAGAATGAGACAAGTTTTGAGCCAGAAGCCAATGGTAACCGCTATGCGATCGATCTCTTGAAACAAGTAGATCGTTTGAACAACGGCATTTACCTTGAAGAAGATATACGCGATGGATTCAGGACCCATTTTTGTATGGGCGTTGCAGGATATCCCGAAAAACATTTTGAGGCGCCTAACATGGAATCTGACATGAGGTACTTGAAAGCTAAGGTAGATGCAGGAGCGGAATATATTGTTACGCAAATGTTTTTTGACAATGCCAAGTATTTTGCATTTGTTGACAACTGCAGGGCCAACGGCATTCATGTCCCCATCATCCCAGGATTAAAACCGATAACGAATAAGAAACAACTCACCGTGATCCCAAGAGTTTTTCATGTTGATCTTCCGACTGACTTGCTCAATGAAATGAACAAAACCAAACATGACGAAGATGCGGAGAAAGTTGGACAAGAATGGTTGATTCAGCAATCCAAAGAACTCAAGCAGGCGGGTGTTCCTGTATTGCACTACTACACACTTGGAAAACCCAAGGTTATTTACAATGCAGTTAGTAAGATCTTCTAGTTCTATTTCCCAGATCTTTTTCTGTACTCGATGAACTCATCGATCTGTTTGTAGTTTATCTTTTTCGCAATGATGTTTTTGTCTTTGTCGAGTAGATACATCACCGATGTTTGGTAAACGTCATACAGCTGACGGTAACCCGCTGTTCCCGCTTTTGCGATCTTATCCTTTGTTTCTTCTGTTTGATGGACATGTATCCAGCCATTGAGTTTATGCTCTCTGATGAATTTCAGCCAGTTGTCCATTCCGCCATCAGTCATCACGCCGATCAGTTTTATACCTGCTTGTTTCCATTTCGCCTGAAACATGGAATCTACTTTTGGGACATCTTCTTTACAATGTCCGCAGGTAGGATCCCAGAAACAGATGACGGTAAATGGTGCCTGAACTGTATACAGTGAGAAGTTTTTTCCCAGTGTATCAACCATGGGAAGTTCAGCCGCTTTCTTTCCCAATATGTTTCCCATAAGGCTGTACCCTCTGTCGAATATGAACTTTCTGTATTTTTCGTTCATCCATGAGTCTGCTTGGCCGGTCAGATAATATTTCTCAAAAAGATGTACAAATACAGCGTCGAGTCCCATGAACTTTGGATTCACATATTTATCGGTCAGACTCGATAATACATATTTGAACATATCATCATTTGATTTTGCAGCCGTGAGCATTTCATCGGCATACATGATGATGGAATCGGTGGATTGAGGAAGTATCTCATCATAATATCTATCAAATTTCGGTTGCAACACAGGTGTTCTCATGAGCCTTGCATCGACTAGACTCACACCATTCCAATAATTATTCTTGTAGAATTGATAAGCGAACACAGAATCATATTTTCCACCGGGATGTTCACTTGCAGGAGGAATCACAGGTTCTTTCAGTAAAGTAAAGATCGCAGAGAGCAGGTGTCTTGGATGTTGGCGCTGCAGGTTATCTCTGTAATCCTGCATTTCTTTTCCAAGTACTTTCATTTTTGCATTGGCTTCATCAAATGCCGGTTCTCCTGGTTTCCCTTTCATCTGATCTCTCAGTGCTGCCATCTCTCTTCCGATCTCTGCAGATCTCTTTTGATAGTTACCAAATAGGGTATTGTCGGATGACCCCTCATAGGCAAGGCTGTTGATCAGATCACTGCTGTCGGCACGCACACTGAAATTCTGTTGTTGATCAACGATACACTCAACCCATCCGTTTTTTGCCGGGAAGACGATCATGTAAACACCACCAGGTAGTTTTTCCTTTCCGGAGAATACCGCATTTCCCGCAGGATCTATCTTGGCTGAATCCAGCAGGTATTGTTTACTGCCGAAGTGATAGGCCAGATAGAGATAACCCGTTTTATAAGGCTTGATGTTTGCCTTGATCTCATAAGCATTCTGTGATGAGACAGCCGTACTGGTCAAGATCAATGTCACCAACAATATCAGGATACGCATGCTGCTTTTTTTGTAAAATTATTCATTATAATGGAAATGAGGTTGACAGAAGTTTATTTGTTGATTTGTTTATTCGTTTAGGCGTTTAGTCATTTGCCTCAGACAGATAAACGAATAAACGACTAAACAACTTAACATCTCTAAACCTCTCTCACCTCAATTAATAATATCTTTGCCTTTCATGAAAAAGAGAAAGAATATTGTGTTAGAGGACTTGTCTGTTACAGCATATGCTGCGGGCGGGAAATCCATTGCCAAGCTAGATGGAAAGGTTGTATTCATTGAGGGTGCAGTGCCTGGAGATCAGGTGGACGTAAGGCTTTCGAAGAATAAGAAAGATTGGGCAGAGGGAAAGGTGATCAGGATCAGGAAATATTCCGATGAGCGGGTAACTCCTTTTTGTGAGCATTTTGGCGTTTGTGGTGGATGTAAATGGCAGATGCTGCCATACGACAAGCAGTTACAATATAAACAAGAAGAAGTGGCTGCGCAGATGAAACGCATTGGTAAGATCGATCTTCCGGAGATGATGCCCATTGTCGGCGCCGCTGAAACTAGGTATTACAGGAACAAGCTGGAGTATACTTTCAGTTCAAAAAAGTACTTTACTGAACAGGAGATCGCAGCGCTTCCAATGAGTGATGAGGGTCCCAGAGGGCTGCCCTCCATTCCTTCATTTGGGTTTCATGTACCCGGCTCTTTTGATAAAGTGATCGACATTGATGAATGTTTTTTGCAGTCGGATCCGAGCAATGCGATAAGAAATCAATTAAGAACATACGCATTGTCCAAAGGTTATACCTTTTATGACATCAGGAACCATGTGGGGTTGCTCAGGAATCTCATGATCCGATTATGCACGACGGGCGACTTAATGATCAATCTGGTCTTTGGCGAGGATGATCATGCTGCACATGTTGATCTGCTTGATTTTTTACAGCAGCAATTCCCAGCCATCAGCTCACTCTATTATACTGTCAACAAAAAGTTCAATGACAGTCTGCATGACCAATCACCGATTCTTTTTTCAGGCAATCCGTTCGCAATTGAAATATTGGGTGATCTGAAATTCAAGGTTGGTCCGAAATCATTTTTTCAAACCAACACAAAACAGGCTGAACGGTTGTATCAAATTACGAAGGACTTTGCGCTTCTTACCGGAACTGAAACAGTGTATGACCTGTATTGCGGAACGGGTAGTATCGGTTTGTTTTTATGCGATAAAGCAAAAAAAGTGATCGGGGTGGAAGTTATCGAAGAGGCTGTTCATGATGCCCATGACAATACGCTGCTTAATAACATAACGAACGCTGAATTTTTTGCCGGTGATGTTGCTGAGGTGTGTACTGATGATTTCTTTCTTACCCATGGAAAGCCAGAAGTGATCATCATCGATCCACCTCGTGCAGGCATGCATGAAAAGTTGGTGAGGCAGGTACTTCAGATGGAGTCTCCACTGATTGTTTATGTAAGCTGTAATCCTGCCACACAGGCAAGGGATTTACAATTGTTGTCTGAAAAGTATGATGTAACGGCTATTTGTCCGGTCGACATGTTTCCACACACCCACCACATCGAAAATGTTGTTCAGCTCAAGTTGAAAAACGAGTAGAACACTATTGGCTGATGTTTGTTAAATTTACAATTCAAACCAATGTATGGAATCAGAAATTCGACCCGGCAGGTTTCAGGTACTACCTGTTGTAATCAAGAACCTCATCATCATCAATTCTCTGGTTTGGCTGGCACAGATCACAATCGGACAAGATCTGATTTCAATCGAGGATATTTTTGCCCTGCATCATTTCTCTTCAGTGCATTATCATATCTGGCAGTACATCACCTACATGTTCCTTCATTCTTCTCAGTCTTTTTTTCATATCCTGTTCAATATGTTTGCCCTGTGGATGTTCGGGTCAACCCTTGAAAATCTATGGGGCCCATCAAGGTTTCTTATATTTTACCTGCTGTGTGGATTGGGCGCTGGTATTGCGCAAGTGGTTGCCTTAACGTATGACATCTCAACATACAATGCCATGTTCGAAGCGGGAAAGATGGGTGCTGAAGAGTTATACATTTTATCCAATGTACCTACGCTGGGTGCATCCGGTGCCGTGATGGGTATATTTGCCGCCTTTGCCTATACATTTCCCAACAGCCAAATGTTGATCTTGCCGATACCGTTTCCCATCAAAGCGAAGTGGGCGCTGCTTGGGTTGGCGGTGTTGGATATCCTTGGCGGAATATCAAGTGAGTCTACCGGCATAGCACATTTTGCTCATTTGGGTGGCGCAGCCATAGGCATTGTGATTGTCATCTTTTGGAATAAAAGGAACAGAAATAACTTTTTTTGATCTCAAAAAATACTGCTGCTTATGGGATACAGAGAAAATTGGGGTAGCAGCCGTTCCAGGCTATGGAATGCAGGTAATCCGCTGGTGATGCTGATGATCATCCACGCGATGTTTTTTATCCTGCTCCAATTTATTAAAAGCCTCTATACATTTTCCTCCATTCAGGACGCAGAGTTTTACAAGAATATTTATCAGTTGTTCACACTTTCGGGAGACCCTGAAAAGTTGATCACGCAGCCATGGACATTGATTACCATGCAATTTTCTGAGATCAGGCTAATGGTGGTTATTGGCAATCTAATTTGGATCTGGACTTTCGGATATCTGGTTCAGGACTTGCTCGGGGATCATCGGTTATTCCCCATTTTCATATACAGCGCATTTGTTTCAGGTATTGCTTTTATTCTTGCAGCAGATCTTGTTTTAGGTGAACAGGCAAAAGGTTTGTTCTATAGTGGGATAGCTCCTGGAATTTTGGGTCTAGCTACTGCTGCAACGATGGTATCACCGCATTATCGTTTTTTCCCCATGATCAATGGAGGTATTCCTCTTTGGGTTATTGCAGTGATTTATTTTATGCTAGATCTCGCTTCCATCTCCTCCAATATGTTCTTGCTGATCCCTCATGTGTTCGGGGCACTTACAGGATTTTTCTTTGTTTGGATGTTACGCAGAGGAAATGATATTGGGCGATGGATGAATCTGCTTGCGAGTCATGTCAGATCTTGGTCAAATAGTCCAAAGAAAAGCAGTTTCGCTGCCAAGTCATCCTCCTTCTATGAGCAAGGCAGTAGATCGCCATATGTAAAAAAAACAACCATTACCCAACAGCGTATTGACGCTATCCTTGATAAGATCAATCAGCGGGGATATGATAACCTGAGCGAAGAAGAAAAAAAAATACTTAAAGAGGCCAGCAACGAGGACCTGTAAATTCACCATCAATAGCACGCATGACTCAGTTATTCAGGTCCATCATTATTGTCCTCATGTTGTTGCTGAATATTGTTGTTGCAATTTTCTTTCTGGCCTGCAGTTTTGCGCCTTACATGCATCCTGAGGATTGGTGGTTCACCGGTTTCTTTGGATTGTTCTTTCCTTACCTCTTTGCAGTCATGCTGCTTTTTCTTTTGTTCTGGATCTTTGTAAACATAAAATTTGCATTGTTCCCTTTGATTGTTTTGGCAGCCGGACTTAGTCAGGCTGGTTTGCATTTGCCGCTGAGGAAACCGGGTGAATTTGAACAAGAAAAACCAGTCGGCGCACTGAGGATAATGACCTGGAACATCAGGCATTTCATTCCATTTGATGAACGAACATTCAAGCCTGACCAAATGATGCATCAGGCATCGATCCTAGAGCAGATCAAAAAATATCAACCTGACATCATTTGTTTTCAGGAATTCCTTTCCATTCCGGAGGCAGGCTCCAACGATCCGATACATGTATTGGAGAAACAGATGGGCTATCGTTTTCATCAGTTTTTCGGAAAAGATATGTTCAAGAGTAAACAATACAGCGGTATTGCAATATTCTCTAAAATACCAATCTTGAATGGGGGACTGATACCCTTTCCCAATGCAATCGGAGATAATACTGAGCAAACAGCCTTTGCAGATGTTGTTTATCGCGGAGACACGATGCGTGTTTTCTCCGTGCATTTACAATCTTTTGGTTTTGGCAGCAGGGAATACAGGAGGATTGATGACGTCAAGGCCAAGCTGGACAGTAGCATGCTTGAGTCTAAACATTTGTTGAGAAAAATGCGCAACACTTTTTACTGGCATGGTAAACAGTCTGATTTTATCGAAAAGGTGGTAGATGCTGCGCCTTATCCTTCCATCATTGTTGGTGACCTTAATGATGTTCCTGGTTCATATACTTATTCTGTTATTCGGGGAGACCGCAAAGATGCTTTTCTGGAAAAGGGCTCAGGATTAGGCTCAACCTTTTACAGCTCGTCTTCAATGATCCTCAGGCTGTTGCCGACACTGCGAATTGATTATATTTTTCATCCTGATACGTTCGAAACTGTTCAGTTTTTAAAAGGCGAACATCAAATCTCTGACCACAGGTTTCTGATTGCTGATTTGAAATAGGATTATTTTGTTAAATCAGCTTAGTAATGCTGTTCTGCCTTTCAATCTATATCTTTGTGAATATCCACAAATTAATTTATGTCCTCCTTGCATTTTTATAACTCACTGACCAGGAAAAAAGAAGTATTTAATTCATTGATACCTGGTCGTGTAGGCATGTATGTATGCGGGCCAACAGTCAGCGGGGAAAGTCATCTAGGTCATGCAAGGCCATTCATCACATTTGATATTGTGTACAGATACCTCCGCCATCTTGGTTATCAGGTGAGGTATGTTCGCAACATCACCGATGCAGGACACTTTGAAGAGGAGGGAAGAGAAAGTGAAGACAAGATCTCCAAGAAAGCAGTGATCGAGAAGTTGGAACCCATGGAGCTGGTCCAGAAGTATACCAACCTATTTCATTGGGCAATGCGCGCGTTTAATAATATTGAACCAAGTATTGAACCTACGGCAACCGGACATATTGTTGAACAGATCGTAATGATCGAAAAGATCATTGCAGATGGGTACGCCTATGTTACGAATGGTTCAGTCTACTTTGATGTAGAGAAATATCACAGGGATTTTGGAGCAAAAGGAACTCCTTATGGGATACTCAGTGGTCGTGTATTGGAGGAACAACTTGAAACTACGCGGGAACTGGAATCTCAGGAGGAGAAAAGAAACAAATCTGATTTTGCCTTATGGAAAAATGCTGCACCCGAACACATCATGCGCTGGCAAAGTCCATGGGGACTAGGTTTCCCGGGTTGGCATATTGAGTGTTCGGCCATGAGCACAAAATATCTTGGTGAAGAATTTGATATACATGGCGGTGGTATGGATCTGCAGTTCCCTCATCATGAATGCGAGATCGCTCAGAGTACAGTATGTAATCATCGTATTCCTGCAAAATTCTGGCTGCACAACAACATGATCACCATCAATGGCCGGAAGATGGGAAAGAGTTACAATAATGTGATCAAGTTAAGTGAATTGTTCAGTGGTTCTCATGAGATACTGTCACAGGCGTATTCTCCAATGACCGTCAGGTTTTTCATTTTACAGACGCATTATCGCAGCACCTTGGATTTTAGTAACGATGCGCTGCAAGCTGCAGAGAAAGGGTTACGCAGGATCTGCGATGCATTGTCATTGTTGAATAAGTTTGACCTGTCTAATGGAAACGATCTTGCAGAAGATCCTGAATTGGATCAACAATGCAATCAACTCCTGAACACGTTGGATGAAGACATGAATGATGACCTCAACACCGCCAAAGTGTTGGCCGGTCTTTTTGAACTGGTTCCTACGATCAATTCTATCAAGGACGGTCATATTTCAATGAAAGCATTGTCAAGAGCTACTTTGATGCTCATGCAATCAAGATTCAATACCTTCCTGATTGATATTTTTGGTTTGAAAGATGAGCGGGAGCAATCTGATGAAAAATTATCCTCGGTTTTGAAACTGATATCAGACATCCGAAAAGATGCTCGGGCAAAAAAGGATTTTGCAACATCGGATAAAATCCGCAACCAACTCCTGGATGCAGGAATACAACTGAAAGACGATAAGGATGGGGGCGTCAGCTGGGAGTTTGTCTGATCTCTCTTGTTTTCTCACATCTAAAAAAATCATTGCGTCTTCGTGTTGCTGATCGTGCTAACAAGCGCATTTATCTTTTCATTTTCTTTCAGTCTGAGGTTCATTTTTTTTAATGCTCCGTTCGAGATCGACCAGTTCATAGGGTAGACATCCTCTTCGTTTTCCTTATACAGATTGATGGAGTGATACGTTGTATCTCCGTTATATATGCCTAACAGATATTTGAAGAGCCGAAGATTATTGATGTCAGTTTGGCTTGTATATGAACCAAGAATCGTTTTAACCGGGGCCGCAAGATCATTGATCAATGGGTGTGTTTTTGTGATCTTATTCTCTGTTTTCGGCTGGTTGGTGATATGCACCACATGAAAGCGAATTTTTCCGAAGCTGTGTGATGGATTTACACGGATGCTGTCATTGATCAGTTCCTGTAATTCAAGTATCATTTCGTGAGCGACACCCGCACCTGAATTGTCGAAGTATCCGCCATCCACAAAGTATTGATCTTGTATTCTGCCAGCGGGACTAAAATAAGGGAATCTTGCTCCCAGCACGACAGCACTGGCTACCGATATCTCCTCGTCAGGCTTTAATAAGCCAAGTACATCTATTCGTTTGCCAAAAACTTTTTCATCTATCTGAATGTTGCTGATCACGGCGGGTGCGCCATCCTGCATTCTTGTACAGTTGATTGCTATAATAGGATCAAATGACGAATCTGAAGAGACGGTCAGCTCGGAAAATCTCTTTTTCATCATCACACTGAATGGATTTTCATAGCCGACATTTTTGAGAGATTGTTCCAATGCCCTTGCCCTGTCACCTCCAATACGCTCAGGTAGAAAAGGCAAGATTAGATCTGGTCCCAACAAACGGGCTAATGGAAAACTGAGGAAGTCATTTGACAGGTATGCTTGAATTTGATTCAACGATGATTCTCGGTATTGATTTTTTCTTGCCGCAATAAATGCCAAGTTGCCGAGACAACCACCTGATGCGCCTGACAATGCGAGGAGGTTGTTTGAAAAAGCACCTTTGCTTTCATTGTCAATAGTAGACAGCACAGAAGCGGTCCAGTAGGCTGATCGTGAAGCTCCTCCATCCGCCAACACCAAAAAAACAGGAAATTCTTTTTGTGCAGTGTCATCAAGTATTACTTTCTTTTGTTCAGTCCATGTAAGAAACTGTTGCCTCAACGGTGGTCTCTTGGCATAAGGTGCATGTGTTGCAGATGTTTTTTCAAGTGAAACATAGTGTGTTTCAACAACATACCCCAGGACGATCAGGGTTATTATAAATAAAAAGTGGAAGTTGATCTTTTGCTTAATGGAAAAAAGCGAAATGATATTACCGCCGCCCAGCAGTATGCCAAATGAAAGAAGAATGATGGGTAGGGGTGAAATGTAACGGGCGAAGGAAAGTGAGCTGACTGCAGTAATGTAAATGATGAGCGCAGCCAGAGAGAAGAGACTGAACCAAAAGAAAATATGTTTTTCGGCTTCAATCATTTCTGTTTTGACAGATGATTCTCTGTTAGCCTCTTTGTCTGTAAATAGCCAATGGATGAGCTTTTTGTAGTGATCGCCCAGCCTTCCAGACAAAGGCAGTTTCATGGAGTTGTCTTTTCCCATCTCTGTTTCACTGATCTTTCTTCTTGTGATGACAAGGAAGAGATACCCGATCTGAATGAGTGCGAGTCCGAGAATATATGATGTGATCGTATGGATGTATATCATTGTTGTTACTATCACAAAAAATAATATCCATAACAGATATCTGATATTTAGCAAGGTGCTTCTGTTTTTTGCATTCTTGATCTTTTCAAATATTGGATGCAGCTTCAGATAGACGATGGTGGAGACGAAGAGTATGCCAAGATGTATTGCGTAAATATTCTTTATTGGGTTGACCAATAAGGTCAGTGCAATGATCAATACAGTGAAGCATGCATATCCAAGAACGCGCGGTGTGTGGTAGAGTCCATCTTTAGAGATCCTGAATAGTTTATCGTTGTTGTATGCAATCAATCTTGATGTGTACCACGTAACAAGTACCCAGAAGAACAGGGCTATGGTGAAGAGTAGTCCGGTCAGTTTAGATCTTAATCCAGTAATAAGAATGTCTTTACCCTGAAGCAAATTGCTAAAGAAGACATAAGCGATGATCAGCAGCAGAATGCCTGGGAAAAAGGCCCAGCATAGCTGCAGGAATATGGATAGTTTATGAAGGAATCTTCTAAGTAACATCTGTTAGTAAGGCGTAAGCAATGCCAACTAAAAGGTACAACTAAAAATCAATGCAATTTGGGTTGGTTACTGCAGTTCATTCCAAAGCAGGTCTTTCAATTCCTGCAGCCCTGCACCTGAAACAGAGGATATGAATATATGTGGAATGTTTTTTGGAAGTTCTTTCCTGATCGCAGCTTTAAGTTCATCATCCAGCATATCGCTCTTGCTGATCGCGATGATAAACTTTTTATCCAGTAACTCCGGATTGTATTGTTCGAGTTCGTTCAATAATATGTCCAGTTCTTTTCTGTGATCATTGCTGTCGGCTGGTATAAGAAACAGCAGTACTGGATTCCTTTCGATATGCCTCAGAAACCTATGCCCCAGTCCCTTTCCTTCTGCAGCACCTTCGATGATGCCTGGAAGATCAGCAATGCAGAAGGATCTATTGTTTCTGTATTCAACCATACCCAGCTGAGGAACGAGGGTAGTGAAGGCATAGTTTGCAATTTTAGGTTTAGCAGCAGTGATGGAAGAGAGCAAAGTGGATTTACCTGCATTTGGAAAACCTACGAGTCCAACATCTGCCAACACTTTAAGTTCAAGTACTTTCCATCCCTCAGACCCTTCTTCTCCGGGCTGTGCGTATTCAGGTGCCTGATTTGTTGCCGTTGCAAAATTTTTATTCCCCAGTCCGCCTCTTCCTCCTCTTATCCAGATCAACTCCTGGCCATCTTCCATGATCTCTCCCTCAATTTCCTCTGTTTCATCATCTTTGGCCACTGTGCCTAATGGGACTTCAATGATAATATCTTTTCCATCGCGACCGGTCATGTTGTTTTTATTACCGTGTTGTCCGTTCTCTGCGATCACATTCTTGTAGTAACGAAGGTGCAGTAATGTCCACAAGTTCTTATTCCCCCTCAGGATGATATGCGCACCCCTGCCACCATCCCCACCGTCTGGTCCGGCCATGGCATTGAATTTGGTACGCATGAAATGTTTGCTTCCTGCGCCGCCATGTCCGCTTTTGCAAAACACCCTGATCTGATCGACGAAGTTTGACTTTTCCATTGGGCGCAAGTTAGTTAAAAAATGCAGGTGGGGGAGGTGGGTTAATTGTTTATGCGTTTATTCGTTTATTTGTTTAGGTGTTTAGCTTTTTAGTCGAATTCCCAAAAACGAATAAACGAATAAACGCATAAACTTCTCTGCCTCTCTCAACTTCATAAATCCCCTACCTTTACACCATGAAATTCGTCAGGTTCTTCAAAAACAAATACTTACTCGCCACAGTTTTTTTTGTGGTGTGGATGTTGTTTTTTGATCACAATACTATTTTCCAGCATATCGATTATAGGGGACAATTGCATGAGCTTAAACAGAGCAAGAAGTATTATCAAGAGCAGATCGATAAGACCCGCAAGGAGGTGGAGCTCATGCGGACGAATCCATTTTGGATGGAGAAAGTCGCCCGTGAGCAGTACCTCATGAAAAGGGAAGGAGAAGATGTTTTTCTCATCAGGGAAAAGAGCAACGAACAGGGAATTCAGTAATAATTTTCTTTTCCGGCACAATATTTTCACTTTTTACTCGTTTTATACCGTATAAATACGCTATTGCGTGTTCGTGGGTATGGATCACCTTATAGAGTGTGATATAGAACCCTGGTCCTGATTTTATATTTAGCGTTTGGTAAAAATTTGATTATGAGCTCGTTAATCCAGGAATCAATGTTGCGTTTTTTTTATGATGAATTGTCACCCGCTGAGCATGCGGTGTTTATGTTGTCTATAGAACATAATCAGGCCATGATGGAAGATTTTAATATGCTCCGTGATGGAATTGAAGCACTTGGACAATTATCATATAGTCCATCGAAAGATACCCTCCGGGCGATTTCCGAATATGCTGGTCAATCTGCTTCTCACTGATCAGCTCAATAGGTTACTGCAGCTTAACTCTCTAAACATGCCCCGATACCTATAGGGGTCGCTCAACTTTCTAAACGAGTTTTCATTGTAACTTCAGCTTTCTAATCTCTTATGAAAAGGAAGGAACGTTACGAGATCGTCATCGATCATTTTCAAAAAAACATACCTGTTGCAGAAACAGAACTTACGTACAGCAATCCATTTGAATTGTTGGTAGCTGTTATTCTCTCTGCCCAGTGCACTGATAAGCGGGTCAATTTGACGACTCCTGAAATTTTTAAACGGTTTCCAACTCCTGAATCCTTGGCCTCAACTGATTTTGACACACTCTTTCCTCTCATTAGGAGTATTTCTTATCCCAACAATAAAACAAAGCATCTCATTGGCATGGCCAATATGCTCATTATGGATTTTGGTGGCGAAGTCCCTATGACGGTGGAGGAATTGGTGAAGTTGCCGGGTGTAGGGCGAAAGACTGCGAATGTGATTACTTCCGTGATCGATCAGCAGCCAAATATGGCAGTGGATACGCATGTGTTCAGGGTGTCAGCCCGTTTGGGGTTGACACGTGGTGCCAAGACGCCTTTGGCCACAGAGAAGCAACTGATTCAGAACATTCCATCCGAGCTTGTGCATAAGGCTCATCATTGGCTTATTCTTCATGGTCGGTATACCTGTCTGGCCCGTAATCCAAAATGTGATGAATGTGGATTGACATCCATTTGTCTGCATTTCAAAAAAGTATCAGCAAAGTCCACAGCTAAATAATTGCTCCCTGGTCATTTGTGTAATGACCATGCTCTTAGCAAAAAATCATTATCTTGAATTACAATTTTTACTATGAGAGCTATAACAAGAATACAGTTATCTGTTATGATGTTCATGCAGTTCTTCATTTGGGGTGCATGGTACGGACAGATGAGTAAATACATGACCGATCAGTTACATGCAACCGGTGAGCAGGTAGGAAATGCCTATGCGGCCTTTTCTATTGCCATGATTGCAGCTCCATTTTTTGTGGGGATGTTGGCTGACAGATTTTTTCAAGCACAGAAAGTATTAGGTATATTAAACCTTGCTGGTGCTGCTATTTTATTTGTCATCACCAACACCACAGATCCAGATACATTCTACTGGGTTATGCTGTTATACTGTCTCACTTTCGCTCCAACCATTGCGCTGACTACTTCAATTTCCATGCGCCAGATGTCAGATCCCGGAAAACAGTTTCCTGCGATCAGGGTTTTTGGAACGATCGCCTGGATCGTGGTTGTTAATCTGGTTGGATTTATGGGTGTGGGTGATAAGGTTGCGATCTTTCAGATCGCCATGATCGCTGCAGCATTGCTCGGTGTGATGTCTTTTTTCCTTCCTGATACACCACCTACAGCCACCGATAAAACTAGTTTCGCACAGATCATCGGGAAGGATGCATTTGTCCTATTCAAGGATAGATCTTTTCTCATCTTTTTCATTTCATCTGTCCTGATCTGTATTCCACTCTCATTTTATTATACATGGGCCAATCCCTCTTTAACAGATGGATTCAAGGCTGCATTCCCAACGGCAGATCCGTCTACGTTCAGGATTGAGAATATGATGTCGTTGGGACAGGTTTCAGAGGTATTGTTCATGTTATTGCTCCCGATTGCTTACAGCAGATTTGGTGTGAAGAATATTTTGATCGTCGGACTCCTCGCATGGATCGTCCGTTTTGTTTTCTTTGGATATGGTGACCCTGCTTCAAGTTTATGGATGCTCTATGCAGCTATTCTGTTGCATGGTGTTTGCTATGATTTCTTTTTTGTAAGCGGTATGATCTACACCGATCAAAAAGCAGGGGAAAAGATCAAGTCACAGGCACAAGCCCTGATCAGTCTGGCAACTTATGGTCTTGGTATGTTCATAGGATCCGTCGTTGCTGGAAAAGTAAAAGATACGTACACCGATGCTGAAGTAACAAATTGGCTCAACGTATGGCTCGTGCCTGCAGGCATCGCTGCCATCAGTCTCGTTTTCTTGTTACTCTTTTTTAAAGACACAAAATCTAAACAACTAAACGCCTAAACAACTAAACATTTTTTATGGTAAAACTCGCAATGCTTGGCTCAGGATTTATAGGCAGATTTTATGCCGACTCTCTGCATGGTTTGAGAAGCAAGGATAAAATAGTTTCTATTTATTCCAGGCGAGAAGAACAGGCAAAGAAATTTGCTGATGATTATGGTTGTGAACATTACACAACAGTCATGGAAGAAGCCATTGCTCATCCGGATGTTGACATGGTATGTATTTCGCTTCCAAACAATTTGCATGAAGAAGCTGTCATGCTTTGCTGTAAACACAAGAAAGCAGTCATCACCACCAAACCGCTTGGCCGTAATGCTGTTGAGGCAAAACGTATGCTTGATGCAGTTGAAAAGGCCGGTATTTTCAATGGTTATTTGGAAGATCTGGTCTATACACCAAAGTTCATCAAGGCATATGAAAGTGTGAAGAGTGGTTCTTTGGGAAGGATACTCTGGGCAAAATCACGAGAGACGCATCCTGGTCCACATAGCGATTGGTTCTGGGATCTTGAGAAAGCTGGTGGGGGATGTTTGCTTGATCTGGGTTGTCATTGTGTTGAGATCACGAGAACATATATCGGAAAAGATATCAAGCCGGTGGAGGTGATGTGTTGGGCAGATACAATGGTAAAACCTATTGAAGCAGAAGACAATGCGATTGGTCTGGTCAGGTATGAGAATGGAGCTGTTGGTCAGTTTGAAGTGAGTTGGACTTTCCGCGGTGGACTAGACCTTAGGGATGAGGTGATGGGAACTGAAGGAACGATCTGGATAAATAGTTTCTTAAGAACAGGGTTTGATATGTTCACTTCTGGGAAGGGTGGTGATTATGTTGCTGAAAAAGCTGAATCTAATACCGGTTGGTTATTCCCTGTAGGCGATGAGATCAATGAACTCGGATACAATCACATGTTCTATGATATGTTCAATGCATATGAGAAAGGCACAGCACCTAGAGAAACATTCTACGATGGTTATGTTGTGAATGCTGTGCTTGATGCTGCTTATCGCAGTGCCAAATCAAAAATATGGGAACCTGTTAAACTAGATGACTGGAGGGGATTAGAAGGACAAACCAAAGAAGGAACGCTGGTTGAGTTTGATGCAGATCATTATCTCGTTAAAGAAGAAGTAACTCACTATGGTGAAAAGAAACTTATTCTTAAAGAGAAGAAGACAGGCAAGATCATTTCCAGAATAATTTCCTGACAATATGAATGTTTTAAATGATAAAGGGGCAACATGTGTTGCCCCTTTATCATTTGTATACCAGTCTTGTATCAGAGATATTTTCTGATCTCTGAAGTCAGTTCACCCTTGGTAATAGGAGTTCCTTTTATTTTATTGTAGGCTTTTGCGTCCACCATATACACATCACGTATGATCTTAATTAATTGACCATTGTTGATCTCGGGGATGAGTATGGTATCAAATCCTGCAATGATCTTTCCGAGATTTTTCGGGAATGGTCTCAGGTATCTGATGTGTGCATGAGAAACTTCATGGCCTTCTTTTTGTAATTCTGCCACAGAGCTTTTGATCGAACCATAAGTGCTGCCCCATCCAATCACCAATACCTTACCCTTATCGTTTCCGCTGTCTATCTTTTGATCAGGGATATATTGGGCGATCATATCCACTTTGGCTTGTCTTGTTTTCACCATGTGCTGATGATTATCAGGGTCGTAACTTACATTACCTGTAACATCCTGTTTTTCAAGTCCGCCGATTCTATGTTCAAGTCCCTTGGTTCCTGGCACCGCCCATGGTCTTACCAGTTTACCGTCTCTTTTGTATGGGAGCAATTTTTCTTCACCATCATCAAGCGTTGTTTTAAATTTCACGTCGATGGAAGGAAGATCCTCTTCTTTTGGGAACATCCATGGTTCAGCTCCGTTCGCAATGTAACCATCGCTTAATAAAATGACCGGTGTCATATGCTGAAGAGAAATTCTAGCCGCTTCAAAGGCTGCATCAAAGCAGTCGCTTGGTGTTGAAGTTGAGATCACAGGCATTGGACATTCGCCATTCCTTCCGTAGTATGCTTGAAGTAGATCACTTTGTTCTGTTTTGGTGGGAAGCCCTGTTGATGGACCACCACGCTGTACATCAATGATCAAAAGTGGAATTTCAAGCATCACGGCAAGTCCCATTGCTTCTCCTTTCAATGCAATTCCAGGTCCGGAAGTAGTGGTGATTGCAAGAGCACCACCATAGGCAGCTCCAATCGCAGAACTGATACCGGCGATTTCATCTTCCGCCTGAAATGTTTTTACACCAAAATTTTTCAGCCTGCTTAATTCATGAAGTATATCAGATGCAGGAGTGATCGGATAAGAACCAAGAAAGAGCGGTAGTCCGCTTTTTTGCGAAGCGGCCACCAGACCAAGTGACAATGCCTGGTTTCCCATAATAGAACGGTAGGTGCCGGGCTTCATTTTGGCTTTCTCAACCTTATACCTTGTCGTGAAGGTTTCGGTTGTATCGCCATAGTTATATCCTGCCTGTAATGCTTTGATATTTGCATTCAGTATATCATCCTTTTTCCCAAACTTTTCATTGAGGAACTTCAGGGTGCTGTCCATATCCCTGCTGTACATCCAGTAAAGGAATCCCAGCACAAACATGTTCTTTGCCCTGTCTTTTTCTTTTGTTCCCAGTGTGATCTCTTTGAGCGCTTCTCTTGTCATTTTGGTGACATCCATGCGGATCACTTCAAAACTTTCAAGAGAGTTGTCCTCCAGTGGATTTACACCGTCAGGATAATTGGCCAGACGAAGATTTTTTGAATCAAACCCATCGATGTTGGCAATTATTTTTCCACCAGGTTTTATTGCTTTGAGGTTGGTTTTGAGTGCAGCGGCATTCATGGCAACAAGCACATCACACAGATCGCCTGGTGTATAGATTGCATCACTTGAAAAACGAAGTTGATACCCGCTCACACCTGGAAGGGTTCCCTGAGGTGCACGGATCTCGGCCGGAAAATCAGGGAAGGTTGCCAGGTCTATACCCAGCAGAGCTGTATTATTGGTAAACTGACTCCCCGTAAGTTGCATCCCGTCTCCGCTGTCTCCTGCAAACTTGATCACAATGTCACTTAAAACTTCTTCTTTTCTTTGGGTCATTTCAAAAAATTATGGCATATCTGCTTTGGAACTCTGATAGGCGTATGTGAATGAAATTAATTAAATTACAGTACAAAAATACTTAACATGGCTTTATTCAACTCAAGTAATCCAACACTTAACGAAAAATCTTTTAATAGGTCAATTTCCATACCTGGTGCCGAAACCATGACTTTTCGTGGAACTCTTAACAGATTCGGCCTGTTGTTCATCATGGTCATGGTAACTGCATTTTACGTGTGGAATGAGGCCAGCGTGGGAAACAACATCCAAGGGTATGTAATGGGGGGCGCCATTGGGGGACTTGTTCTGGCGCTTGTGCTGGTGTTCAAGCAGCAATGGGCGCAATATCTTGCACCTGCTTACGCCATGCTGCAAGGCTTGGTGATCGGAGGAATTTCATCCATCTATAACAATGCATTTGCTGCAGTGGCTCCGGGTATCGTCATGCAAGCTGTAATGCTCACTTTTGGTACTGCCATAGCCATGTTTGCGCTCTATCATTTTGGGGTCATCAAGGTAACGGACAGGTTCAAGTCGATCATGGTTTCTGCTATCGGCGGCATCATGATCTTCTATCTCATCAATTTTGTTCTTTCACTGTTTGATATGCAGATCCCCGGCTTGCATCAAGGCAGCTTGATGAGCATTGGTATTTCAATCGTTATTACTGCAATCGCTGCATTGAGTTTGCTGCTGGATTTTGACAGGATCGAACAGGGAGCTGCGATGGGTGCACCTAAGCATATGGAATGGTATTGTGCTTTTGGCTTACTGGTTACGCTGGTATGGTTGTATATCGAGATCCTTCGTCTGCTGGGCAATATATACGGAAGGAAAGATTGATCATCGCATTGATAATATTCAAAAAATCCCGGACAACGATGTTGCCGGGATTTTTTTTGATGTATCACCGTATAGATAAGATGCGTATTATAAACTGATATGTTGCTTTGCTCTATATTATCGTCCGTCAAGCAGATTTCCCAATCCACCCAGGATACTTCCTTCTTCTTTCCTGTTGAATGTGCCATAGGAGATGATCCTGCTGGCAAGACGTGAGATTGGTAATGTTTGTATCCAAACCTTACCCGGTCCTCTCAGTGTTGCAAAGAATAATCCCTCTCCACCGAAGATGGTATTCTTGATGCCGCCAACAAATTGGATGTCATAGTCTATGGTTTGGGTGAATGCCACTACGCAACCCGTATCAATCTTTAATGTTTCTCCGGGTGTCAGGTACCTTTCAAACACATGTCCACCTGCATGCACGAATGCCATGCCATCGCCTTCCAGTTTTTGCATGATGAACCCTTCGCCTCCGAACAGTCC
>JBKCFW010000216.1:0-15040 GCA_046303675.1 bacterium | reverse complement strand
TGTTCAGTTCTCCTGCATCAGAACGCATCTTTTTCCGACTCGAACTGCATGATATATATAACCGATTACATCAATCGGCAGTAATTAAGATTTTAAATACATCCGGAAACATCGGTATCAAATCATATCCTAATCCGGCTGGTGAATATATTACCTTAAGCAATGTTGCTACAAAAGATGATATGATTGTTGTAAAAATAATTTCCAGCACAGGCAGGGTGTATTATGAAGATCGGTTTACAATCAAAAGCGGAAATAACAAACTCAGGGTACCCACCAGTAAACTGCCCAAAGGACAATATATCTTATCCATGCATAAAGTCAGCACAGGAGAACGACAATCCTCAAACATCATTAAGTACTGATTGGTTTTTTCTTATTTCAACCGTTGATTGAATTTCCTGGCTCAGACCGACTAAATATTGATTAACTTTATTGTGCTAATCAGACTGAAAGTCCGAACAAAACAAAGAACCCGTTGTTTGTTCTAAGGCCACAAAATAACACAACCATGCAAATTGAACCAGGGGCATTGCTGAATAAGATCAATTCACCAGACGACCTTAAAAAACTCAGCAAAGACGAGCTTTACAAAGTGTGTGATGAACTCAGGCAATACATCATTGATGTGGTCAGCGTTCACGGTGGTCACTTTGCAGCAAGCCTGGGTGTAGTGGAATTAACCGTTGCCCTGCATTATGTTTACAATACCCCATACGATCAACTGGTATGGGATGTAGGACATCAGGCTTATGGACATAAAATTCTTACCGGCAGAAGGGATAATTTTCATACCAACAGAAAATATAACGGACTCAGCGGATTTCCTAAAAGAAGTGAAAGCGAGTATGACGCATTTGGTGTAGGCCACTCTTCAACATCCATCTCAGCTGCGCTTGGTATGGCCATCGCAGCAAAATACAATGGTGAGCATGACAGGAAATCTGTTGCCATCATCGGTGATGGGGCGATGACTGCAGGTATGGCTTTTGAAGCAATGAACCATGCAGGTGTTGCTGAATCAGACATGTTGGTGATCCTGAATGACAACTGCATGAGTATCGATCCGAATGTTGGTTCACTCAGAGAATACCTTACCGATATCACCACATCACATACCTACAATAAAATAAAGGATGAGATCTGGAATACGCTTGGCAAACTTCCCGTTGGAGGAAACTTCTCCAGAGAGGTTGCCAGTAAACTGGAACACAGCATCAAAGGGTTCATCAACAAGAGAAGTAATCTTTTTGAATCGATGAAGATGCGTTATTTCGGGCCGATCGACGGACACAACATCACAAAACTGGTTGATACACTCAAAGACCTAAGGGATATCCCAGGACCAAAACTCCTTCACATTATCACAACCAAGGGCAAAGGGTATGCGTTGGCAGAACAAGACCAGACGACCTGGCATGCTCCTGGACTTTTTGATAAAGTAACAGGTGAGATCTATAAAAAAACATTTGAAACACCTCAGGCTCCAAAGTACCAGGATGTTTTTGGCAAGACCATCATAGAGCTTGCGAAAAAGAATCAAAAAATATTTGGCATCACCCCTGCCATGCCTTCAGGATCATCATTGAAGTTCATGATGGAAGAAATGCCGGATCGTGCTATCGATGTGGGTATTTGTGAACAGCATGCTGTTACCCTCAGTGCAGGCATGGCAACACAGGGATTAAAAGTGTTCTGTAATATTTATTCATCCTTCATGCAAAGATCCTACGACCAGGTGGTACATGATGTGGCCATTCAAAAGTTGCCGGTGATCTTCTGTCTGGATAGGGCTGGTCTGGTCGGTGACGATGGACCAACACACCATGGTGTATATGATATTTCATACATGAGATGCATCCCAAATATGATCGTATCAGCGCCTATGAATGAAGCTGAACTC
Organism: bacterium; assembly: GCA_046303675.1. GTDB lineage: Bacteria > Bacteroidota > Bacteroidia > Chitinophagales > Chitinophagaceae > Pollutibacter. Next base: position 13,137 of record JBKCFW010000216.1, on the reverse strand, counting down.
AGAGACCTCATGTATACCGCTCAACTTGATTCAACCAAATTGCCTTTCGTTATTCGTTATCCACGCGGACAAGGAGTGATGCCGGAATGGGAAACAACGATGAAAGAAATTGAAATTGGGAAAGGCAGAAGACTCAAGGAAGGAAAAGATATTGCGATATTATCTTTCGGACATCCGGGAAACTTTGCTGCTGCCGCGATACGTGATCTCAAGACGGATGGTATTGCACCCGGACATTACGATCTCAGGTTTGTAAAACCGATCGATGAGGAGATGTTACACGAAGTGTTCAGCAAGTATGATAAAATTATCACCGTGGAAGATGGCACCATCGTTGGTGGTGCAGGATCTGCGGTACTTGAATTCATGGCGACACATGGATACCAGGCTCAGGTGAAGATGCTGGGTATTCCTGATCGTATCGTTGAACATGGATCGCAGAAAGAGTTGTATAGAGAATGTCACTATGATGCGCAGGCAATAGCTGAAGCAGCGAGGGAGTTGATGAAAGAGAAGCTGACTGTTATTCAGTAAAATCAGTCATAGGTGCATCTTCTTGTCTGTTCTCGTTGTACTCTATGATGAAATTATTGCGTCCCTCTCCGATGATGATGGAAAGGTAACTTTGCTGAACCAGTTCTAGAACGGTCAGAAAAAGAAATATTGCATGAAGCCTGTCCTGACAAATATCGAATACTTTTTCAAAAGACATTGTCCTTTCCTCTGCACTTATCTTTAGCACGTAATCACGACTTTCTTCCATCGTGTAATTATACCTATAGACAACGTGTTGCGGTTTGTTCTGACGATCATGAAGTCGTTGCATTACCCTTTCAAACACTTTCATGAGTTTGAAAAGCGATATCGACTGTATCTCTGAACCCTCAGATGCTTCTTCACCTACAGCCTGCAGATCTTTATGAAGATTACCACGCTTCACCATGAACATACGCTGTTGTTCAAGCTCAGCAAGTTTCAATGATGCCTCCTTGAACTTTTTGTATTCAAGGATCTTGTCAATGAGTTCCTTCCTAGGATCGATCTCATTACCCTGTTCGTCCAGTTCTTTTCTTGGCAAAAGTAATTTTGCTTTGATCCTCATCAGGGTGGAAACAAAAAGAATGAACTCACTGCTCAGCTCGATATTATCCTCTTCAGATTGTCTGATGAAGGCCAGAAAATCATCAATGATCTTCTTGATCGGAATATTATAGATGTCTAACTCATCTCTTTCAATAAAGAAAAGAAGGAGGTCAAACGGACCTTCAAACTGTGGAAGACTGATCTGGTAAGACGCTGTATTCAAGGGAGCTGCTTTCTTTAAGGTAGGCGGCAAATATATGGAATTGGATCAAAACAATAAGGCATTGGAAGGGAATTTGCCGACCTTTACAGGAATGAATAATCAGAACTTGATCAAGTGGTTGCTGTTTTTGCTGCTTTGTATGACCTGGGGGAGCTCCTTCATCCTCATGAAAGAAGGCCTGAAATCACTGAATCCTTACCAGGTAGCTTCCGTAAGGGTTCTTTTTGCGGGCATCCTGCTGACTCCCCTGCTAAAAAAAGCATACAAGGAGGTCCCAACACACATGATCAGGCCGATCATCCTTTCTGGTTTTTTAGGTACTTTTTTTCCTGCATATTTATTCTGCATTGCTCAGACAAAAGTTGACAGTTCGATAGCCGGGATTATGAATGCCCTGACACCCATCTTTACTGTCGGAATAGGCACCGCATTCTTTAAACTACGCTTAAGCTGGGTAAAATGGATGGGCATGTTCCTGGGGTTTTTAGGCATGAGCGTGCTATTGATCGGAGGCATCCACACCATCAACTTTACCTACATTGGCTATACAGGCTTTGTATTGCTGGCTACGATATGTTATGGACTCAATGTGAATGTTGTAAACCATTATTTGAAAGAAATTGGTCCGCTCAACATTGCAGTAATTGCTTTTACCGCATTGGTCATTCCAAGCTTGATCATTCTTATCGCAACAGGATACTTCACAGATCCTGAGCTGCTCAGCAGGAACTGGACAAAAGCAACCTTGGCGAGTATGCTACTTGGTATACTGGGTACAGGAGTGGCATCGATAGCCTTCTATGCATTGGTAAAGAGAGCAGGTCCGATTTTTGCATCCATGGTAACCTATGGCATACCCCTGGTAGCCATAGGCTGGGGCTTATTTGCAGGGGAATCAATCACCGCCATACAAATAGCAGGTATGGCTGTGATCCTTTTGGGGGTGAGGTTGGCTAATAAATAAAGGTTTATTTGTTTATTCGTTTATTCGTTTATTCGTTTAGGTGAGTGGCTCAAAAACATCTGAACAAATCAACGAATAAACAAATCAACTTTCGATACAACTACACACTCATTATCTCTTTCTCCTTAGCATCAAGATGTTTATCAACCAGTGCAATGAATTTATTGGTAACGTCCTGGATTTCTTTTTCCGCATCTGTGGCCAGATCTTCACTCATACCATTCTTTTGCAATTTCTTGACATGTTCGATGGCATCTCTGCGAATATTTCGAATGGCAACTTTTGAGTGCTCTCCCTCTCCTTGAACACGCTTGACAATTTCTTTTCTTCTTTCTTCTGTTAGTGGTGGAAGAAATATTCGAATGATGGTGCCATCGTTTTGCGGTGTTACACCCAGATTGGCTGCAATGATTGAACGTTCAATGGGCTGGAGCATGTTCTTCTCCCAAGGCTGTATAGTTAGTGTTCTTGCATCTGCAACAGAGATATTGGATACCTGTGCAATTGCAGTTGGTGCACCGTAATAGTCAACCACCAAACCATCAAACATCTGGGGGTTGGCCCTTCCGGCTCTTATTTTTACCAACTCAGCTTCCAGATGAGCAATCGCTTTCTGCATGGATGCTGAAATGTTATCGAGGTGTAATTGGAGTTCTTCAGACATAATCGAGTATTTCGACTGCAAAGCTAACAAATGCAATGAAAACTCAATAAAAAAATGACATTAAACCCTAGTTGTCGAACACTGAAAAGCTTTACTGTTGAGTTAAAGTAGCTGTATGTTGAGGATCCTTTATCACATGAAGTTCGTGTTGTTCCAGCGTGAGCTTGTTTGCACCAGGAGAAATGATCAATAGCCCAATCGAAATTAAACCCACAGCAAAAAGTGAAAAAATGATCACATTGATACCCAAAGGTTGTGCAACCAATGAAAAAATCAGAAGCATGATTGAGGCAACGCTCAGTATTGCAGTTACCTGCATATGTGATATTCCTCTTTTTAGGAGGATGTGGTGAATATGATTCACATCTGGTTCAAAAGGTGATCTGCCACTGAAAACTCTGATGATAGAAACACGAATAGTATCAAGAATAGGAATAAAAAGAACTGCAACCCCTATTGCAGGAGCAGCAGAAAAATTCAAGACTGTATCAGGTTGTGCCTCAATATTGATAAACCTGATCACCAGCACTGAATTGATCAATCCGACCAATAAGGAACCGGTATCACCAAGAAAAATCCGCGCCGGCGAGAAATTATAGATGAGAAAAGCTAAAATTCCTGCAGCCGAAGAAAAAGCAAGGATGGCGTGTGCATAATCATTTTCGATTGCAAATACAACACCAAAAAATAAAGTAGCGATCAACCCTAACATGCCCGCCAACCCGTCAACACCATCAATCAGGTTGAATGCATTAATGATCAGAAGAATGGTCAGGTAAGTGAATACGGTTGCAACAAATGGATGAAGCTCATGAATACCCAAGAAACCACTGAATGAATGCAGCTCATAATGCCCCTGATAAGTAAGAATAAAAGCTGCAAGCAGCTGTCCACTGAACTTCTTCATTGGAGACAGTCGCATTATATCATCTTTCATACCAAGAAAAAAGATGATCAATGAAGCGGCAGAAAAATATTGAATGGCCGGGTTTGTAGAGAAATCAACCATGGTCAATACAGAAAAACTGATCGCTACATAAATCCCTATTCCACCAAGCGAAGGGATAGGAACAAAATGAACTTTTCTTATTCCGGGATGATCAAAAATTTGTTTGAGGTCAGAGAACTTAATTACCAGTGGAATCGAAACGAAAGCAACGAGAAAGGAAAGGAGAGAAGCAAATATGATTGAATCCATTACATGATTGTTTGATATGAAGAGAAGGATACTTCGTAATCAAGTGATTCATAAGCAATTGGATTTCGTTAAGACAACATGAAGTTCGCTCTAAAAAACGGAATCACCCAATGTTTTATTGTCCGACAGGATAAATTTTACCAAAACATGCGAAAGATTAATTTATCAAATGCATTAGTTTTGCCCGAAATAAGAAAAATGGCAACGCTCAAAGAAACAGCAACACAGGTCAGAAGAGATATCGTACGCATGGTTCATGGTGTTCAAAGTGGACATCCTGGAGGATCACTGGGTTGTGCAGATTTTGTGACTGCCTTATATTTCAAGATCATGAAACACGATCCTGCTTTCAGTATGGACGCAGTGGGTGAAGATGTATTCTTTTTATCAAACGGTCATATATCCCCTTTATTTTACTCATGCCTGGCTCGATCAGGATATTTTCCTGTAAGCGAACTTGCCAGTTTCAGAAAGCTAAACTCCAGACTTCAAGGACACCCCGCTACACACGAACATCTGCCTGGGGTAAGAATTGCATCTGGATCATTGGGACAAGGTTTAAGTGTTGCCATTGGTGCAGCACTTGCCAAAAAACTAAACAATGATGACAGGCTTGTTTACTCTCTGCATGGGGATGGGGAACTGCAGGAAGGACAAATTTGGGAAGCACTCATGTTTGCTGCTCACCATAAGGTTGACAACCTGATTGCCACCGTGGATTGGAATGGCCAACAAATCGATGGGCCAACCGATAAGGTGATGTCTTTGGGCGACATCAAACAAAAGTTTGAATCGTTTGGCTGGGCTACATTGGATATGCAGGGAAATGATATGGACGATATTCTCAAAGTCATGGAAGAAGCCAAGGCCCTGACCGGAAAAGGAAAGCCGATTGCGATCATGATGCGTACATTGATGGGAAAAGGTGTTGACTTCATGGAGAATGATCATGGCTGGCATGGTATTGCCCCCAACAATGAGCAATTGGCAAAAGCCCTTGAGCAACTGCCTGAAACATTGGGCGATTACTAAGCTCAGCTTTGTAAGGATATCGCAGCGCGGGCAGCCCTCCTCGAGGGTATCCATGAAGCCAGCAATCCGATCATCATCACGGTAGAGACCACAAGAATAAAATCGCTCAGTATTAATTTAACTGGATAATAATCGATCAAGAATGTTGCACCTTCAAGTGGAATAAGCTTGTAGGTTGTTTGAAGATAATAGAGCAACAGTGCAATTGCAATTCCGCCTGAAGTACCAATGCACGCCAAGAGAACCCCTTCAGCCATGAAGATCTTCTGAATGATCATATCGCTCGCTCCCATCGCCTTCATGACCTGTATGTCTTTTTTCTTTTCGATAACAAGCATGCTCAACGCTCCGATCATGGTAAATGCCGCCACGATCAAGATCAAAGAAAATATACCGTAAATAGCCAACTTCTCCATCTTGATGGTATTATACAGCATGCTGTTTTGCTCGTAGCGACTCTGAACAAGATAACCCGATCCCAACGCTTCCCGGATCTCAGCTATTGCATCATCATCATTGGCAATATTGGAGAGTTTTATTTCTACTGATCCGAACTCATCCTGTGCATACCCAAGAAAAGATCGCAGAAATGCAAGATTGGTGATCACGTATTTGTTGTCAAATTCACTTTGAATAGCAAAGCTACCTGAGGGGTATGCCATTGCCACACCAAGCGCCTGCATTGGATCTGTGTACTCCTGTCTGGTGTTTTTGGGCAGATAAACGGAGACGGGATAAACGGTTCGGTCAGACAAAAGACCAAGCGACTGTTCAACACCAACCCCCATCACCATCTCAGGTCTTTCCATTGTACCTGTTGTAAATCTGCCCCTGTAAAGCGAAGAAGGAACACCTGCAACATGAATATAGTTGCTGTCAACCCCCTTGAGTTGAACGACAGTTTGCAGGATGTCATGCTGTATGAGCGCCTTTGTTTCAGCTGTAAAAGATATGACGCCGACCCCACTGACTCCTCTTATCTTGTTGATTTGTTCTTGCGTTAGTCTGATCACTTTGCCTTTGACAGGACTGATTTTAATATCAGGATAGAAAGAAGCATACAGGGATTTTACAAGTGATTCAAATCCATTGAATGCACTGAGTATGACAATCAGTGAAGCAGTGCCAAACATGATCGCAGTTACACTTACCCACGAAATGATATTGATGGCATTGGTTGATTTTTTTGCGCTGAAATAACGCCAGGCGAAAGAAAGTGTCCTACGCAGGTTCATTTATTACGTTCGTCATTTATCTGCTTGAAGAGCTTTTCCATGTTGAACACATGATCCAATGTATCGTCTTTGAAAAATCTTAATTCAGGTATTCTTCTCAACTGCTGTTTCACCCTAGATCCAAGCTCTTTTCTGATCTCTCCTTTTCTGTCTTCAAAATGACGCAACAGTGCATCAGGATCATTAACCTGAAATAGACTCAGGTATATCCTAGCCTCAAGGAGATCTGGAGTGATTTTAACACCGGATATGGACACCATTCCCCCATTGACCATGTTGAGACCCATACGAAGAAAAATATTATTCATTTCCTCTTGTATAACCCCTGCAACTTGTTTCTGTCTTTTGCTTTCCTCCATATCGTATGCTTGATGCTTGTAAAATTAGTTACTTTTGACCCTAATCAGTAAAAAATCGCAACCTCCCCTCGATGAAAAGCCTCAGGATCATATTTTCCTACATAAAAAAGTATCCAAAATTAGTTTTTGGTTATTTTTCGCTGAACATATTGTCTGCATTGTTTTCAGTGATTTCCTTAGCAATGCTTGCACCATTCCTTTCGCTCATCTTTGGCTTACAAGAGGCGGGAAACCTGAAACCATCCAGGTTTCGTCTGGGTACTATTACAGATTCAGTTTATACCCACATATCAGACTTATCACAAACCGATAATGGGAAAATCACCGCATTGGCTATCATCTGTCTCATTGTTGTCGCTGCCATCATCCTAAAAAACATATTCCTCTATTGTTCATTATATCTGCTTACCCCAATTAGGAACAGCATCATCAATGACATGAGAACTGATATGTTCAAAAAGATCCTGGATCTGCCTGTTGGTTTTTTTAACGAGCAGAGAAAGGGGGATATCATGAGCAGGCTGACCAACGATCTGCAGGATGTTGAATTTTCCACCATAAGCTTTCTTGAAAGTTTTTTCAGAGAACCTATCCTGATCGCTTTTTACCTCTTTGCGATGATCAACCTGAGTCCTGAGTTATCCCTATTTCTTTTGATCTTCCTTCCCATCGCAGGTCTTGTCATTGGCAGAATAGGAAGATCATTGAAAAAAGTATCAACCGGTGTGCAGGAGAAACTGGGCGAGATCCTCAGCACCATTGAAGAAACGCTGGGAGGAATAAGGGTAGTAAAAGCATTTAATGCAGAGCAACAACAACTTGGCAGATTTGTGAGAGAGAATACCGAGCTCTTCACCATCAAAAATCGTGCGATCAGAAAAAGAGACCTGGCTTCTCCTGTCTCCGAGACTTTGGGCATCCTGGCTGTTTGTTCTGTATTGTATTATGGAGGAACATTGGTATTGAACCATAATTTTTCCTTGAGCGGTCCTGATTTTTTAACCTTCATCGCAATTTTCACTCAGGTGATCAACCCGCTCAAAGCCTTCAGTACAGCCTCATACAATATACAACGAGGAGCTGCAAGCATTGAAAGGATCCAGCGGTTGATCTCAGAGGAACAGACCATTAAGGATGATGCAAATCCTGTTCACATCGATGCATTCAACGATTCGATAGAATTGAGGAATGTGGTTTTTTCATACCCCGACAAAACAATTCTTGATCATATCAACCTGACCATAAAAAAGGGACAAACAATTGCGTTGGTTGGATCTTCCGGCGCGGGTAAATCGACATTGGTAGACCTTATACCAAGATTCCATGATGCCACGGCAGGTGAAGTATTAATAGACGGTGTCAACATCAAAAAGATCGCGATCAAAGATTTGCGGAACCTGATGGGGATCGTAACACAGGAACCGATCTTATTCAATGAATCTGTCAAAGAGAATATATCTCTGGGAAATCTTTCAGCAACTTCAGAAAGTATTATTGAAGCTGCTAAGATCGCCAACGCCCACAATTTCATCACGGAAAAAGAAGATGGATACGATACCATGGTGGGCGATAGAGGTTCAAAACTCAGTGGAGGAGAAAGACAGCGCATCACAATAGCCCGAGCGGTGTTGAAAAACCCTCCTATCCTTATTCTTGATGAAGCCACTTCATCATTGGATACAGAGAGTGAAAAATGGGTTCAGGATGCCATCAATAATTTAATGAAAGACAGGACAAGCATCGTGATCGCACACAGGCTTTCTACTGTGCGACATGCCGACGAAATCATTGTACTTCACGAAGGTAAAATTGCAGAGAGAGGAAGGCATGAGGAGTTGATCCAACAAAAAGGGATTTACCACAGGCTTGTATCTATGCAGGAAGTGAGGGGTTAACGAATTAGAATCCGCTACCAGGCTTGTTCATACTCATCTTGGCTTCCATACTAAGGGTAGCATGGGGAACAGCCCTCAAACGTGCTTTATCAATCAGCTTTCCGGTAACACGACAGATTCCGTAGGTCTTGTTCTCGATCCTCATCATTGCCTTTTCAAGCTTTTCAATGAAATCGATCTGGCGACTAGCCATTTGACTCAACTGCTCGCGTTCCATGCTGAGACTGCCATCTTCCATGGTCATGTATCGGCTGTCATTGTCCTCACCACTCATGGAATCCTTTCTTGTGATCAATCCATTGAGGTATGCAAGCTCTTGTTTGGCAGCATTGAGTTTATTTTGAATAAGTTCCTTGAACTCTTGCAATTCGGCATCACTGTAACGCTGGGTTGGACCAGTAGAATCGACAACTGATTTTGCATCCAAGACAGACTTCGTGAACTCAGGCTCATACTTTCTGGCAGTTTTCGTTGTGATCTTAGGCATAGATATCGGCTTCAGATCCTTCTTGGTCTCTTTCGCACGCAACGCCTTACGTATCTCAGTAGCACTGGCCGGAGCTTTGCTTGTTTGAGCAAACCTGATCTCAGGAGCTATTACTGGGGGCTTTTTAACAGCAGGTTTACCTGACGGAGCTCCTTTTGCAGGAACAACTTTTGCTGCCGGGGCCTTTTGTTTGCTGTTTGCTTGTGCTTTTGCAGTGGGTTTGGCTGGTTTTGCAGGTGCCGCCTTTTTTACGGGCGCTGTCTTAACCGCCACTTTCTTAACAGGAACAGCTTTTTTCGCAACAACTGCCTTTTTTACCGGAGCTTTCTTAGCAGGCGCTTTTTTTGCAGGCGCTGCTTTTACGGGAGACTTCTTAACTGGAGCCGCCTTTTTTGCAGGTACCGCTTTTTTCACCGGAGCTTTCTTAGCAGGTGCTGCTTTTTTGGGAGAAGGCTTTGGTTTTATACTCTTTTTTACAGCAGATTTCGAACTAACTGCCTTTTTAGCAGGTGAAACTTTCTTGGCTGGAGCAGTTTTTTTTACGGGCTTAGAAGCTTTCTTGGGTGCAGTTTTTTTCGTTGCCATGGTGCTTAACCTTTTTTTATAAGATTGATCTTCAGCGTTTTACCATTAATCTCGGTATCAATCCCTTCAGACAATTCCTCCTTCAACAAGATCTGGTCAGCTAGAATTTCGGCGCAAATATATGGATTATATTGTGTAAATGCGGGATCCAGCTCAGGATCAGACTGAATTTCAACATATATCCTGTCAGTCAATTCCAGATTAAGGTCTTTACGTATCTTTTGTACCCTATTCACAAGCTCCCTGGCATTGCCCTCCATTTCAAGCTCGGGTGTTACAGAGACATCCAGCGCTACAGTCAGTGGACCTCTTGAAGCAACCATCCATCCTTCAACATCTTCACTCTGGATCTCAACCTCTTCCCTGAGAATCGTAATAAATTCATTTTCAACGTTTAGTTCAATTGAACCCATACTCTCCAAGGTCCTGATCTGCTCTTGGGTCATTGCTGAAATTGATGAAGCTGCCGCTTTCATTTTGGCGCCTAGCTTCTTACCCAGCACAACGAAGTTTGCTTTTACCTTTTTGCGGATAAAATCATTGTCTGCGGGTATGTATTGTACCTCTTTGACATTCACCTCAGCCAGAATAAGTGCTTCAACTTTTTTTAGTTGGGCCTCCATAGCTGCACCGCTTATTGGAATGAGTATTTTCTGAAGCGGTTGACGAACCCTGATATTTACCTTTTTACGAATGGAAAGCACCAAAGAAGAAAATTCCTGGGCCATGGTCATGCGCTCTTCCAATTCAAGATCGATCCAGTCTTCGTGAGCAACCGGAAAATCTGAATGATGAACCGATCCTGCATTTTCTTTGCCGGTTACTGCGTTCAGATTTCTGAAAATGGCATCCGCAAAAAATGGAGAGATCGGTGCAGCGAGCTTCATGATGGTGACTAAACACGTGTATAATGTTTGATAGGCACTGATCTTGTCCGTCTCATACTCACCTTTCCAGAAACGCCTTCTGGAAAGCCTCACGTACCAGTTGCTGAGCAGCTCATCAACAAAATGCTCAATGGCCCTGCCGGCCATGGTTGGCTCATAATCATCCATGTGTTTGCTGACTTCCTTTACGAGGCTTTGCAGACTGGATAAGATCCACCGATCGATCTCAGGTCTATCTTTATATGGTATGTCAGGTTGATTGTATACAAATCCATCTACGTTGGCATACAGCACAAAAAACTGATAGGTATTGTACAGCGTTCCAAAAAACTTACGCTGTACTTCTTTAATACCATCGATATCAAATTTGAGGTTATCCCATGGCGATGCATTGGTGATCAGGTACCAACGTGTGGCATCAGCACCATAGGTATCAATGGTAGTAAAAGGATCAACGACATTACCAAGTCGCTTGCTCATTTTATTGCCATTCTTATCAAGCACCAATCCGGTTGAGACCACCGTTTTGTAGGCAACCTGATCAAACAGTAGCACACCCAATGCGTGTAATGTATAGAACCATCCACGGGTTTGATCAACGCCCTCTGCGATGAAGTCAGCCGGAAATGCCTTCCCGCTTTCAATCATTTCCTTGTTCTCAAAAGGATAGTGCCATTGAGCATAGGGCATTGCTCCACTGTCAAACCAGACATCCACCAAGTCGGGAACGCGATGCATTGGTTTGCCTGTGTCACTTACCAAGATTACTTCATCCACATATGGTTTATGAAGATCTGTTAATCCTTTTTCAATAAACTCTTTATTTACTCCATTACCCAAAAGCTGTGCAGCTTTCTTTATTTCAGCATTCAGTTCATCAACAGAACCAATGCATCTTGTCTCAGAACCATCTTCTGTTTTCCAAATGGGCAGCGGTGTTCCCCAGAACCTGCTTCTGCTAAGGTTCCAATCCACCATGTTTTCCAGCCAATTCCCAAATCGTCCTTCTCCTGTTGATTTCGGCTTCCACTGTATCTGCTTATTCAATTCTACCATCCTGTCTTTAAGGGCAGTAGTTTTTATGAACCACGCATCAAGAGGGTAATACAATATCGGCTTGTCGGTCCTCCAACAATGAGGATAATTGTGTTCATATTTTTCAACCTTGAACGCCTTTCCATCTTTCTTAAGTTGTATGCAGATATCTACATTCACATCAACATAATCATCCTCACTCTTGTAATTCTTTACATACCTGTTGCTAAATTCCCCTACTCCATCAACAAATTTTCCTTCACGATCCACCAGTGTAAGGATGCCAAGTCCATACTTTTTTCCCACCTTATAGTCATCTGCACCAAATGCGGGTGCTGTATGTACTATACCAGTACCGTCTTCAGTAGTAACAAAATCACCGAGTACCACTTTAAACGGATCTGCCTCAGGTGTAATTTCTTTTATGGTTGACAGGCTATTGGCCTTTGAAGGCATGAGTTGCTCGTAGTAGAGTCCCTCGAGTTCCTTCCCTTTTAAAGTACCCAACAAACGCCATGGAACAAGTTTATCACCCGCTGTATAATTTTCAAATACTAACTCTTTTGCCTCTTCTTTGAAATATTTTGATACCAGCGCTGTTGCCAGGATCACCTGAAGAGGTTCTCCCGTGTAAGGGTTGAAACTATCTATGATTGAATACTCAATAGACGGACCAACAGTAAGTCCTAGATTCGACGGTAATGTCCATGGGGTGGTTGTCCATGCCATGAAATAAACAGGATATGAAGTGGTGGTCAGACTGCTGATGGACTTGAAACCGGGGTGCGTGCTGTTAGTTTCTGAGGCGAGACGAAACAAGGCCACAGCAGAAGTATCTTTTACATCCTTGTATGTTCCCGGCTGATTGAGTTCATGGGAACTTAACCCGGTTCCTGCTGCTGGCGAGTAAGGCTGAATGCTCACACTCTGATAGAGTAACCCTTTATCATAAAGTCTTTTCAGACACCACCAGAGCGACTCTATATAATCATTTTCAAAAGTTACATATGGATTTTTCAAATCAACCCAATACCCCATTTTCTGGGTGATCTCATCCCATTTGTCTTTATACCTCAATACAGCCTGACGGCACTGTTGATTGTACTCGGCAACAGATATTTTCTTTCCGATATCTTCTTTTGTAATACCCAGCTCCTTCTCAACACCAAGCTCCACGGGGAGTCCGTGTGTATCCCATCCACCTTTACGCTTGACCTGAAAACCCTTCATTGTCTTGTATCTGCACACAAGATCTTTTAATGTGCGGGAAATCACATGATGAATACCCGGCATGCCATTTGCACTGGGCGGACCTTCAAAAAAAACAAAAGGCTTTGCACCTTCCCTGTTTTGAATACTGCCTTCAAACGCTTTTTCCTTATCCCATGCGTCGAGTATCTCACGTTCAAAAGCAGGCAGGTTTAATTGTTGATATTCTTTGTAAGAAGCCATTGTACTGTTTTCAAAGGCTGCAAAGATAGAAGAAAGTT
>JBKCFW010000215.1:0-2602 GCA_046303675.1 bacterium | reverse complement strand
CCCGCTCAGTAATTCCTTTATTTGTTTTGCCCTCCAGTACTTTTTCAAAATCTGCTCTAGCTGTTTCCTGTTTGGTAGCGTTATCCAAACCATTATTGAGGATTTTGAAAATTAATTTGTCACCCTCTTCGCCATATTTCCCAAGAAGCGTTTCAGTATTTTCCAAAGCAGGCGTTTCCAGCGGTTCAAAACCATAACTTTCAAATGTTGAACGGATGGTGTTGAAAATAAAATTCCTCCTGCGCAAAACGGCTGATGAAAAATCTCTTGTGCCCTGAGGTGTTGAAGGTTTCATGTGGCGAAGTTAAGGCTGTTTTTTGGATGTGTGGTTGCTGATCATGGCTTCGCAGGCTCCTTCGATGAGTTCGTATACTTCATGAAAGGCAGCTTCAGATCTTCCCCAGGGATCAGGAACATCCATGGTCGCTTCAGGAAATAAATAATCAAGCAGTAGTTTTACTTTGTCTGAATCATATTTTTCTCTGGCGATGTATTTCATCTCCCTCATTACGTCAACTGCCATTGGAATGATCAGATCAAACGTGTCGAAGTCTTCTGCCTTGAATGTTCTTGAACGTTGATGCGAAATATCCACTCCGTTCAGTTTTGATACATGTTGTGACATGTGATGTGGGGGCTCTCCATTATGGTATCCATTGGTTCCAGCACTGTCTACATGCCATGCGATACCATATTCTTTGCACTTGTGTTGAAGTATGCCCTCTGCTATGGGACTTCTGCAGATATTACCAAGGCATACCATGAGGATCTTCATCTTTTTTTTGCAAAGGTAGTGGGAAGCTACCTACGCCGGAACAGCCATAGCAGTTTTGTATATTGGTGAATAATGGGTTAGGTCGGCCATCATTGCTTTTACCAACCTGTTTTTGCCAATTGCCTCATTACGACTAATTTTGACAGACAATCACTAAATCAACAATTCATGGCATACGATGTACTTGTATTAGGAAGTGGTCCAGGCGGTTATCCTGCAGCGATCAGGGCTTCTCAACTTGGCTTGAAGGTAGCGATCATTGAAAAGGAAAGTCTCGGTGGCGTTTGTCTCAACTGGGGCTGTATTCCAACCAAAGCTTTGCTAAAGAGTGCGCAAGTATATGAGTACATGAAACACAGTGCAGATTATGGTATCAAAAGCAGTGGTGTTGAACATGACTTTGGTGCCGTGGTGAAAAGAAGTAGAGGTGTGGCTGATAAGATGAGCAAGGGTGTACAGTTTTTGATGAAGAAAAATAAGATCGATGTGGTGATGGGATATGGTAAGATCACGGGCAAAGGCAAGATTGAAGTGACTGCTGCAGACGGTAAGAAGCAAGTTGTTGAGGGTAAATACATCATTATCGCAACCGGTGCAAGGAGTCGTCAACTTCCCAACCTTCCCCAGGATGGGAAAAAGATAATCGGCTATCGCGAAGCCATGGTTCTTCCTACACAGCCTAAATCAATGATCGTTGTTGGAAGCGGTGCTATCGGGGTGGAGTTTGCGGATTTTTATAATGCCATGGGAACACAGGTGACGATCGTAGAGTTTTTGTCAAGGATCGTTCCTGTTGAAGACGAGGATATCAGCAAAGAGTTGGAAAAACAATTGAAGAAAAAAGGAATCAATATTCTTACTTCCAGTGAAGTTACCAAAGTTGATACATCTGGAAAGGGAGTAAAAGCAAGTGTAAAGAGCGCTTCAGGTGAATCTGTTTTGGAAGCTGATATCGTATTGAGTGCAGTAGGAATTGCACCTAATATTGAGAATATCGGACTTGAGGAAATGGGTATCAAAACTGACAAAGGAAGGATAGTTGTAGATAAAGGCCAGCAAACATCTGTTGCAGGGATCTATGCGATCGGAGATTGTTCTCCTGGTCAAGCGCTTGCTCACGTCGCCGGTAAAGAGGGCATCAATGCGGCTGAAAGCATCGGTTACCTGGAGAAAAAGTACAACCACCAGCCTGATGCCATCGATTACAACAACATCCCAGGATGTACATACTGTTCTCCTGAAATTGCCTCTGTAGGGTACACAGAAAAAGCAGCAAAAGATGCTGGATATGAAGTCAAGGTGGGTAAGTTCCCCTTCATGGCCAGCGGAAAGGCCAGCGCTGCAGGGAATACTGATGGATTTGTAAAGGTCATTTTTGATGCTAAATACGGCGAATTCTTAGGTGCACACATGATCGGTGCCGGTGTTACAGAGATGATTGCAGAGGTTGTGGTAGCCCGTAAGCTTGAAACCACCCATCATGAGATCCTGAATGCCATACACCCTCACCCAACCATGAGTGAAGCGGTAAAAGAAGCCGTTGCGGCTGCCTATGGGGAAGCGATTGATATTTAATGGATTATACAAGGTTTAGAGAGGTTTAGAGAGGTTTAGGGAGGTTTAGAGACGTTTAGAGAGGTTTATCAACCTCCCTCAACATCTCTAAACCTTTTCAACTTGTATTCCTCATCCCTTGTCCCTCGTCCCTGCCTGCCGGCAGGCCGGGACGCGGGACCAGGGAGGAGGAATC
Organism: bacterium; assembly: GCA_046303675.1. Classification (GTDB taxonomy): domain Bacteria; phylum Bacteroidota; class Bacteroidia; order Chitinophagales; family Chitinophagaceae; genus Pollutibacter. The sequence continues at coordinate 77 of JBKCFW010000215.1, read as the reverse complement.
CAAGTTGAACAGGGTTAGAGCTGTGGCGGGAGGGTGGTAAACCGCGCTCAACGTGTGGGATCGTGTGGTAAGCTCTC
>JBKCFW010000214.1:0-5241 GCA_046303675.1 bacterium | reverse complement strand
TCCCAGTTTTCCAGGTTGTCAAAAACTTTTGCACCGATGAAACCTGCAATTGCAGCATACACAGTAATGTCGCCAACACGCTCATGTGGCCATACCTTGATTGTTTTTTCTTCAGGAGTTGACTTTGCGGCTTTCCTGGTTTCGAAATATTTGAGTCCTGAAAAAAAAGAACCCATCAGCAATCCGCCTAACCAACTGCCCTGCTTTGAAAAAATATAATCCTGAGGATTGACCTGTTCTGTGTTTAAAAAAATACCAAGTATTTTATAGCCTACCAGGAAACCGAATAAAAAATGCATCAATAGCTCTGTAGCACTAGCAGGTTTTCCAACAACGATCTTTTCATCAACTGGTGATAAGAGACCAGCTGTTTCCTTTCGTTTTAATTCTAAACTGATGATCATTGCGCCAACGACAAAGGCAATGGCAACAAGCAGACCAAATGAGTTGATGTACTTCGTGAAACTCCAAGGCTCCACTCCAAGTACATCTTTCAAAAAGAAATATAGATTAGGATACATTCAAATTGTTGAGGTGATATAAACATGGCGGCCAAAATCCTGGTCGCCATGTTAAAATATTAGTTACAATGCTCCTCAAATGCTGCAATCAGGTTCTGCGCAATCATTTGTGCAGGCCTACCCTCGATCTGATGCCTCTCTATCATATGAACAAGTTGTCCATCTTTAAACAATGCAACTGCAGGAGATGATGGAGGATAAGGTAAGAGAAGTTCACGAAGTCTACGCACAGCATCAACATCAAAACCTGCAAAAGTGGTTGTAAGGTTATCTGGGCGTTTTTTTGAATTGTGCACAGACATCAATACACCAGGTCTTGCACTACCCGCCGAACAACCACAAACAGAGTTGATCATTACAAGGGTTGTACCTTTTGCGCTTACTTTTTCATCTACATCTGCCGGAGTAAGGAGCTCTTCAAAACCATGTTCAGTAAGCTCTTCTTTCATTGGAATAACAATTTCTGCTGGATACATAGTTTTATAATTTGGACAAAGTTACGATAGATTAATTGTATTAAAATTACGACGTTATGTCATTTCAATATTATATAAACAGACATAATGACATGAGTATATTTAAGAATGAGACGATTATTACTCATTTTTTTGTTGGTTTAGGTTTTGATCTTTTTTTAAAAAATTTAAAATTATGAAGACAATACAGAATCAAATCCCGTTAACTAACACAATTGATCGCCTTATTACTGATTTTTTCTATAATAATGTAGAGAAAGAAAAGACAAGATCGTCGTATGGGTATGCCCCAATGAACATTCAAGAGACTGAGAATGATTATCTGGTAGATGTGATAGCACCGGGTTATGAAAAAAAGAACTTTTCAGTCGTGATAGAGCATGAGATGCTGATCATTGAAGCCAAGGTTCCAAATGAGGGACTAAACAAGAACTTAAAGACAATTCGTAGTGATTATAATGTCACAAATTTTAAAAAAATGGTACATATAGATAGAAAGCTTGTTGGAGACCCCCAAGATGCCAGTTATGAGAATGGTATACTAAGTATAGTACTTCCAAAGCTCAAAAAGGAGATGGTTCAGCGTACCCAGGTTCATATTAAATAAGAACATGAAAACCCTGAATCACTTATTAAATGGTTTAGGGTTTTCTTTACGAAAGTTTGTGAGGTTTGTTATAATTTTGTTCAAACTGAAATGCATTGAAATCGATTATTTCTATTTTATTCGTACTCATGGTACAGTCGGCTGTAGCGCAAATCCCAACACCGGATACTACAACCAAAAAAACAGATACATCAACAATAAATGTCGATACGACTGTCCTTGGAACTGAAATAAAAGCTGATCCCGATTCTATCCTCAGGATCATCAACTTGAATCCTTTTTTTACTCTTCAAGTCGACTCCACCTTGGTATATGATTTTCAGATCAATAAACCCACTCAAGGATATTTCTGGTACTTAAAGAACGCTCCAATTGGTGTAAAGATTGAAAGAAACACTGGTTTATTGTCTTTCAAAGCAGATCGATCTTATTTTAAGAGTGGTAAACTGAAATATGATACCCCTTACAATATTGAAATGGGTGTACAAAACTTAAAGGATGCCAATGAACGATTTGAGTCAAATTTCACATTACTTTTTTATAATACAGAAGTTATAGTTACCAAACTCACTCCTACTGTTGGAAACATGATGATGGTACAAGAAGGAGATTCGATTCATTTCAGAGTTCAATGTGAAGAGGGAACATTTCCAGTTGAACAGATCACCATTAATACCAACGAACCAATAAGTAATTTTAAAACTGTAAAGAACTGTAATGATGAATTTATATGGAAAATCCCATATGACTTTATACGGGACAATGACACAGCTAGACAAAAGCTGCTAATGCTTCAATTCATTGGATCAGACAAATTTCAAAACAAGGATACCGCAACAGTCAGGCTTTATATCAAACCTGGTGTCAATTATCCTGAGAAAATTCAAGAGCATCAGATTGTTGAAAACGAGATCAAGAAGTATGTAAATAATTTGAAACTTACCTTTTTTGTTGTAAGCTCCAACATCAACCAGACCAAAAAAACCAGAACAGGATTTGACATCTCCGGTTCATCTACAGCGATGCTTGGTACGATTTTGTCTACTGCCGGAGGATCTGAATCAGCAAAAAATATCGGTAAGGTATTACCGAGTATAGGTTTAACACTGGTTCCTGTTAAAGAAGCTGTTGCACCTCAAAAGGTTCAGGAGCAAAATACTGCATCTCAAATTAGGTCTACGATCAAAAGATTTGAATATATGTTGTCTGACAACACTCTAATTGGGGAAAGAGATCCTGATATTCTTGTAAAGACAAAAAAACTACGTGACGAGTTAAAGCAGTCACAAATGCAGCTTGTAGATCTACCTATGTTAGAAATGGACCCAAGATATTCGCAGGAAGAAGCTGAGAAATATTTCAACAATCCTAAAGTCAGCAAGAAATACAAGTTAAAAGTCAATTAGTGAACCAATTTAAAATCGTTGATTTTAAGATTCATTCACTAACCATTCAGTTAGATATACCCTAGGATCTTTAACATGCTCTGAGCACTCTGCTCTTTTGCATACACCCAGTCGTGCAGCTTACCATGCTTGTCTTTACCAATGATGATATGTTTGGGGGAAGGGATCATACAGTGTTTTATCCCTCCATAACCACTGATTTGGTCTTGATAAGCACCCGTATGGAAGAATCCAAGGTATAGGGGCTCTTTTTCGTTATCTCCGCCTAATTTGGGTAGAAACACCTCGTTCACGTGTTCTTCGGAATCATAATAATCGTGGCTGTCACAGGTTAGTCCACCCAACACCACACGTTGATATTCATTGTTCCACTTATTTATTGGGAGCAATAGAAACTTTTCGCCTATACCCCATGTATCGGGTAATGTGGTGATGAAAGAAGAATCGATCATGTACCATATCTCTCTGTCATTCTGAATCTTTTCAGCAATCACAGAGTAAATATGCGCCATGCTCTCTCCTACTGTAAAACTTCCAAATTCTGTGAAAATATGTGGCATTGGAACTTTTGCCTTTTTACAGGCTTTTTTAATCGTTCCAACTATTTCATTGATCATGAATGCGTAATCGTATTCAAAGCCAAGGGAATGTTTTATTGGGAATCCTCCTCCAATATTGATGGAATCTAGTTCCGGACATATTTTTCTTAGCTGACAATATAGATTGATCAGTTTGTTTAATTCACTCCAGTAATAAATGTCATCCTTTATTCCTTTGTTTAGGAATATGTGCAACATTTTTAACTGGAACTTATCTTCATTACCCTCAATTTGATCTACATAAAATTCCAAAATGTCTTTTGATCTTATTCCAAGTCTGGATGTGTAGAAAGGAAAATTTGGCTCTTCCTCTGCCGCGACACGTATACCAAGCTTGAAAGGTACTTTTACACTTCTCTTATATCTGTCCAGCTCTTCTTTATTGTCTAATACGGGGATTACATTTTTAAAGCCGGAATTTATAAGTTTTGCAATTCTGGTTGTGTATGGTCTTTGTTTGAACCCATTACAAATGATGAATGTGTCTTTGTGTATCTTTTTCTTTTCGTAGAGTTTATTGATGATTTCTATGTCGTAGGCGTATGAGGTTTCAAGATGTATATCATGAGTCAAGGCCTCTTCGAGGATAAAAGAAAAATGTGAGCTTTTCGTACAATAGCAATAATGATATTTCCCTTCGTATTTATGTTTTTTAAATGCTTTATTAAAAAGATCTTTTGCTTTTCTGATCTGTTGTCCAATTTTTGGCAGATAGGTAAGTTTTAGCGGTGTCCCGTATTTGTCAATCAATGCTTTAAGATCAAGATCATTAAACTGCAAATTTCCGTCAACTGTTTCAAAGCCTTCTTGAGGGAAGTAGAATGTTTGCTTAACCAGATCAGTATATGTATTGCTCATCTCCAGGGTGCTGTTTGTTTCGACAATAGATTACAAAAATAATTTTTTTAATAACCTAAAAATAAAAAGCCGAATGTTTATTTGGACATTCGGCTTTGATAATATCAAGGATCAGTTATTTAACGGACTGAACCAGTTGTTTGAATGATTCAGGATTGTTCATCGCCATATCAGCAAGTACTTTACGATCCAGGTCAATTCCCTTCACTTTAAGTTTATTGATGAACTCTGAGTATTTCATTCCTTCTTCTCTTACTGCTGCGTTGATACGAACGATCCACAGACTGCGATAGTCTCTTTTCTTTAGTTTACGGCCAACATAGCTGTACGTAAGACCTTTCTCAAGTACATTCTTGGCAACTGTATATACATTTTTTCTTTTTCCGTAAAAGCCTTTGGCTTGTTTGAGTATTCTTTTCTTCCGGGCCCTGGAGGCAACGGCATTTTTTGAACGTGGCATATGCTAATGATTTTAATTTGAGTAGTGAATGGTCTTATTTAAGGCGAAGCAGTCTTTGTACAAAATCAAGATTGCTATGGTGAACCTGACCGGCTACACGAAGCGCACGTTTGCGTTTGTTTGACTTTTTGGTGAGAAGGTGTCCTCTTGTGGGTTTTCTGTACGTGATCTTACCGGAACCGGTGACCTTGAAAGTTTTTTTGGCCCTTGAATGGGTCTTAACTTTTGGCATGACTCATTTTTTTATGTTTACCCCTACTGGTGTCTTCGAACAGACGAAGAACTTATGGAACCTTTTGGGAATAGTTTTCAGT
>JBKCFW010000213.1:0-22837 GCA_046303675.1 bacterium | reverse complement strand
CACCCCAGGAGTGTTGTCGCCAACGGTGGTGTCTACAAATGGAAAGACGGACGCCGGAACTGGGATACAACAACTGCTGTATTTGAGTATGGACCAAGCAATGACTTGTCAAAAGGATTTCAGGTCGTATTCATGTCGCGCATGCACAATGGAGATGAAACACCCAGTGAAATTTATTACAGCAATGGCGGTGAATTAAACCTCATTACAAACAAGGTATCTTCACGCGGTGGACTTACAGAGCAGCATGCAAAATCGATGAACATGAAATCATTCTTGCTGCCTGAATTTTCTCTAACAGATAAAATAACAAAAGTTGAAGCTGGTGCAAACACAGGCGGAGATCCACTTACGTCCGCGCACGTTAGAAATTGGATGGAATGCATCAGGTCAAGAAAACAAACCAATGCACCTGTTGAGGCCGGTTATACGCACTCTATCGCAACCATCATGACGAATGCCGCAGCAAGAACAGGGGAAAAAGTAACATTTGATGAAAAGACTCAGGAAGTAATGGCTGGGGGGAAGGTATTTAAATACTAACTACTAAAAACAGAATACAGCTTATTACCGAATGATGTTGTTCAACTTCAACCACGAAGTGAGGGCATCGGTCCATTTTACATCTGATGTCCGATTCATCAATCCAAAACCATGGCCGCCTTTTTCGTAACTAAATAGTTCCGAAACAACCCCATGTGACTGAAGAGCGGCGTGATATTGTAATGCATTTTCAATTGGCACAGCTTCATCATCTTGTGCATGGACCAAAAATGCTTTAGGGGTATTGGCATTCACATGCAGCTCATTTGAAAAATATTGGATCAGTTTATCTGAGGAACCTTCGCCCAAAAGATTTAATCTCGATCCTTGATGTGTATATTTACCAAAACTGATCACCGGATAAATGAGGATTTGAAAATCTGGACGAATTGAAATGCTTTGTTTGAGTTTCAACTTTGGGTCATCGTAGTGCACAGCTAGTGATGATGCCAAATGTCCACCTGCTGAAAACCCCATCACCCCCACCCTAGACGGATCAATATGCCATCTCCTTGCATTTTTTCTTATCAGGTATATGGCCTGTTGAAGATCCTGTAACGGTGCAATTTTCTTATCTACCTGGTGTGCGTCGGAAGGGACCCTGTATTTCAAGACAAAAGCATGCACCCCAATAGCATTGAAGAACCTTGCCACGTCGGTGCCTTCATGCTCTATTGCCAATCCTCCATATCCTCCACCCGGACAAATGATCACACATGGTTTTGTATCACCTGCATCACCTGCACTGTAGAACGAATAACCCGGTACTGCAACCGCTGAAATAAAATAAATATGTCCATTTCTTGAATCACTCTCTTGGCTTGGTGCATCAATAAAATTGGGAATACGGCCTTTGTACAAAGGTTTGTACTGCGCCAAAGAATAAGACATGATCATTGTGAGCAAAGCAACTGAAAAAAAACGAGGTGCTATCATCAGTTGCGAATGGACTTGATCAATGAAAGTACTTCAGCCGCAGCATGCTCGATCGCTTTATAATCGCGGGCCTCCATGAGCTTTTTACTTACCAGCTTGCTACCCATACCCACTGCACTTACACCGGCTTTGAACCACCCCTCGATACTTTCCTTGGTTGTATCAACTCCTCCCGTTGGCATAAATACCAGTTTAGGAAATATCTCTTTAATGCTGCTCATGAACTCAGGACCTAATAAGTTTCCGGGGAACAACTTTATAAACTTAATGCCGGCATTTTCGGCAGCGATAATGTCTGTTGGTGTCATACATCCAGGACCAAAGAAAATATCATTTGAAACACAATGAGCCGCTACATCGGGAATGTACCCTGGACTCACGAGAAAGTCAGCCCCTGCATCAAGATATGCTTTGGCCTGTTCCAAATTTTTTATAGTTCCCACACCAAGCAATAATCCGGGCAATTCTGCATTACGAACACTGACCATTTTTTTGAAATTTGCAAGCGCTGCGTCTCCCCTGTTGGTATATTCAACAGCTTTCACGCCAGCACTGGCGAGTGACCTAAGTATTTCAATACTTACGGACTCATCTGCATTAAAGTACAATGGCAGCATACCCTGCGCAACAATAGCATCCAATACGGTTTTAGAACTTGTCATGTTTATATTTTTACTTTGATCACAATCTTTTTTATCTCTCCTTCGCCGATCATGGGAGCATGAACATCATCAGGAAAAAAAATAGCAAACTGATTATCGCTTAATTCAAAAAACATATCAGGCTTATCGTTAAAGAAGAGAACATCTTTTTCTGCATTATATTCGCCTCGAGGTTCAACACATGTTGATCTGGGTTTCCAGCCGAATGTTTCGTTACCTGTGATACACACTTGAATATCGATGTGCTGATCATGACATTCAAATTTTGCCATTGATTCTTCCGGCTTCATACCAACTTTACTTGAAACAATCGCCTTGAGTTGATCTCCATCAATTTCAAACTTCCCAGACTCAATAGCGTGTAAATCAAGTCCATTGATATAAGCAAAGGCCTTAGGGAATAAAGGATGAATTGAACTGTACGTTGAAAAGTTTGAGCAGTTATCAATGATCATGCTTATTATTTTTTTGGTTAACGCTGAACCCTTCCACTTCCATCACCCTTCATCAGCTCCTTCACTTCAGCGAGTGTTGCATGATTGAGATCGCCGGGTATTGTGTGTTTGATCGCACTGGCAGCAACACCGAATTCAGCCGCCTCAGGCATTGGCATACCGGTCACCAATCCATAGATCAATCCACTGGCAAAACTATCACCACTGCCCACGCGGTCTACTATTCGCACATTGTATTTCTTCGTATGATAAAATTCTGATCCGTCGTACACCAATGCACTCCAGCCATTATCGCTTGCACTGTGGCTTTCACGCAGTGAAGAAGCAATGTATTTGAATCCAAACTTTGCTTTCATTTGTTTGAATACATCTTTGAATCCATCGAGATTCAATTCACCTTTGGTAACATCTGTATCCTTTGCCTTGAAGCCAAGCGTGGTGTCGGCATCTTCTTCATTACCGATACACACATCAACATACTCGCACAATTTAGTCATTACCTCACGAGCCTTCTCTTTGCTCCAAAGTTTCTTTCTGTAATTGAGATCAATGCTGGTTGTTATTCCTTTTGCCCTTGCAGCCTTGAGTGCAGCCTCTGTTAGCTTAGCAGCCTTATCAGAAAGTGCAGGTGTAATTCCTGTAGTGTGAAACCAGTCGGCACCTTCAAAAATTTTATCAAAGTCAAATTCTGAAGCATCAACATCTGCAATTGAGGCACCTGCCCTGTCATACACTACCTGAGATGCACGCATGGATGCTCCCGTTTCAAGAAAATATATTCCTAACCTGTCACCCCCACGAGCAATGTATTGTGTATCTACACCATATCTTCTAAGGTGGTTGATGGCAGACTGACCTATTGGGTTATTAGGAACTTTCGTAACAAATGTTCCGTTCAATCCGTAATTACACAAAGCTGCTGCAACATTTGCCTCACCGCCGCCATAGGTTACATCAAATGTATCTGCCTGAACAAATCGTTTGAAGTCTGGGGTAGACAATCGAAGCATGATCTCTCCAAGGGTTATCACTTTTTTTGACATGGGACTTAAATTTTAATTTCAGTTGAAAATTTGTTTGAACTATCTCCATTGCTCAGAGGTTCAAATTAAACAAGTCAAATATACAAAAAGAGAATCCGCAGGTTGAGTTTAGTATACATTTTTTATCCCCTCTTAAATACTATCCATCTCATAAACAATTACTACCAACAAGTGTATTTAAAAACTAACTTAGTAAAACAAGTACTTATATGAAAACAATATTTCTGTCGGCATGCTGCATCCTGATCAACGTTGTCACCTTGTTTGCGCAGCCTACACAAAAACCACCACTTCATGGCAAGGACTGGATGGCCATTACAGGAAAACCTCTTGCTGCAACTGCCGGAGCAACCATTTTCAATAAAGGCGGAAATGCTGTAGATGCAGCCTGTGCAATGCTTGCAGCTACTTGCACAATGTGGGATGTACTAAGCTGGGGCGGCGAAACACAGGCACTCGTATACAATCCTAAAACAAAAAAAGTCATCAGCATCAATGCGATGGGAGTAGCGCCATCAGCTGCCACAGTAGCTTTTTTCAAATCGAAAGGTTATGAATTTCCCCCAGAGTATGGTCCGCTTGCAGCTACAACGCCTGGAACACCAGGCGGACTTTGTCATATGTTAGCTGCCTATGGCACCATGAGTCTTAAAGAGGTATTGGCCCCTGCCATGCAATTGGCCCTGGGATATCCTATCGACGCACAGACTGCCAACAGTATAGAACGCGGGAAGGACAAAATCAAGGAATGGCCTTACAGCAAATCTGTTTTTCTTACCCACCAGGGTGAAAAGCGCGAGGCTCCGGAAGCTGGGGAGATTTTTGTTCAGAAAGATCTTTTCAACACGCTCAATAAAATGGTTGAAGCAGAGCAGAAAGCATTGAAGCAAGGTGCATCAAGAGCTTCAGCCATCATGGCCGCATACAATCGGTTTTATACCGGTGATATTGCTGAAGAATTTGTGAGAGGATCTAAGGAACAAGGTGGACTGATCACAAAACAAGATCTTGCTGACTGGAAAGTATTGGAGGAAGAGCCGTTGCGCATAAACTACAAAGGCATCGATGTATTCAAATTACAACAATGGACACAAGGTCCATCCATGCTACAAGCCCTTAACATCCTTGAAAATTTCGACCTGAAATCGATGGGATACAACAGTACCAACTACATTCATACCATCTACCAGGCCATGAACATGGCATTTGCGGATCGAGATTTTTATTATGGTGATCCATACTTTCCACCTGAAGAACCCATGAAAGGTTTATTGAGCAAAGCATATGCAGCTGAACGCGCAAAACAGATGCACAAGGATAAAAATGATCCTGATACACGACCCGGAGATCCTTACCCATTTGAAAACAAAAATAATCCCTATCTCCAGCTGATACAAAAGAGAAGTCTTGATAACAGCGACAGTGTACAAAGAAAATTCTTACCAGCTCATGACACTGTAAGCCTTTCAAAAGCTGAACTTGAATACAAGGATAGATTGTGGAGAGGTACAACTTCTGTTGAAGCAGCAGATAAAGAAGGCTGGGTAGTATCAATCACCCCAAGCGGAGGGTGGATACCCGCTTGCATCGCCGGCAACACTGGAATTGGCATGAGCCAGCGAATGCAAAGCTTTGTGCTCGACTCCATCATCAATCCATTCAATGTGCTGGCTCCTGGAAAAAGACCGCGTGTCACGTTGACACCGGCCATGGCCTTAAAAGATGGCAAGCCATATCTTGCCTTTGCAGTTCAGGGTGGCGACACCCAGGATCAGAATCTTCTACAATTCTTTCTGAACATGGTTGAGTTTGGAATGACCGTTCAACAGGCTACAGAAGCAGCAAACATCAACTCAAATCAACTGTGGCTTTCACTGGGTGGCACATCAACAAATGACAGAAAACCCAAGCCTGGTGAGATCTTGTTGCATGACAAGACACCTGAAAAAATAAAAGAAGAACTAAAAGGAATGGGGTATAAAATCAGTCTGGGTAGCAGAACATCCGGACCTATCAATGCGATATGGTTTGATTGGAAACACCTAAGCCTTTGGGGTGGTTCAAGCAATCATGGAGAAGACTATGGAATAGCCTGGTAAGTGTTGAAACTAGTTCCAGGGCATTGCCTTTCTGACCACATTAGGATCAAAAAAATGATACTTGATGGAAAGTTCAAAACTCCTGTTTCTTCTGTTACTGACTTGAATGCCAGTGGTGTTGATATCGTAGCTGAGTCCGATCTGAAGGTCGTTAAACAAGTAACCAATGTAGGGATAAACAGCCTCTTTGTGTCTGTAAAAGAGTCCGACGTAAAAAACATTTTCATCATTCATTTCCTGAACACTCAAACCATAGGCCATTCCCACAACTGAATTACTCACTTCACCCTGCTTCATGTACAAACCACTTAAATAAAGTTCGCCCTTGGAGCCAACGAGAAATGAGGAACCTCCATGGGCAGTAAATCTCCTTGGTAAAGTATATTCGTCGTTGCCAAGAAAAGTCATCCTCGGCTGGTTGATGTGATAGAAAGAAGCACCAATGAATACTCGCTTGCGGTCTTTCAGATAATTATACATTATCCCTGCGTTGAGGTCGTTGTATTCAGCTCTTCGTGTTATAAAATCTTCTGTGTTAGGTAAAGCAAGATCAAATCCTCGACTGGAGAATTGAGAGTTGAAGGATATCCTGTTGTAATCAAGCATGCGTGTACCCATGCTTCCCTGAAAACCAATTGCGAGGTGTTGATACCCCTCCTCATCAAGTGACTGATGATAGGCCGCAGATAATGATGCATAATTACTGTTGTATGCTCCACTTGATGTTCTGTCATTCATCAACAATACCCCTATACCTAAAAGGCTTTTATCTAACGTGTTTTTAAGCAGACGCGTATCAAAACTGACCGATGTGGTTGTAAATGGATTACCCGCACCAATCCATTGATTACGAAAATTTGCAGCTAGCCTGTGCACGCCATCATAGTATCCTGTGAATGCAGGGTTAAGAGAGAGCGGTGAACTGAAATATTGCGAATAATGCGGATCCTGAGCATCTACGCCTGATGCATAATGAAGAAAAATAAAAAATAATATGATCTGCTTAACGCACTTCATCGAATTAGAATTACTGAGCCCGACTTTCTTATTTCCCTTCCATTGTCACCAACACCATGCACGACCCAGGTATAGGTATCTGCTGGTTGTGGCTGCCCCTGGTATCTTCCATCCCATCCTTGCTCAGGATCTGTTGAGGATGTCTGAAAGACCAGGTTGCCCCAGCGATTGAAGATCTTTATGTATTGAAAAGATGCTACACCAATGAGAATAGGATACACCTTGTCATTCTTGCCATCATTATTGGGAGTAAAGCCTCCTGCAACCAGAATATCCTGTTCATCGAAAATTCTGACAAGTTGTGAATCGACTACTTGGCAGCCGGATTTGGTAGTTATCTTCACAGTATACAACTGTTCCCTTTCAGGAGTGGTCAGCAGCGGTATTCTGAGATACGGACTGTTAAATCCTGCTGCAGGAGACCATTCATAAAAATCCCCTAATGGTCTTGCTACTAAACTTACAGACTTACCCTCCATTGATGTTATCGGGGTATAACTCATACCCGACTTTGTAGACTCCACGCTGATACTAACTGAATTTGAGTCTGCCAACTGAGGACATGCGATAGGAGTCACCTTTAAAGAAACCATGTACTGACCTGATACTGGAAATGTATGTGTACTGTGCATTGAATTGTCTGTCGTTCCATTCCCAAATTTCCAAAGGTGTTCCACAGATCCGCTGTAAGCTGTAATTGAATGGTTGGTGAATTTTGCTGTTGCATTGATACAAAAGAGGTCGTTAGAGAACTTTGCAACTGGTTTTTTGATCAATGAAAGATTAATAAAATTTGAACTCATCTTTTTACACCCTTTGTCTGATGAGAATTCAACAGTGTATACACCAGGGCTTGAAGTAGTGAGCTGTGCTTCATCCTCCTCCAAGATGGGCACACCATTTTTCAACCACTGATAACCTACCGCCCCAGAGGCGCTGAGTGTTTTCTGAGAACCGTTGCAAATAAAAGAATTGGAAGGGGTGTGCAATGTGCCATTGGGTGAAGGAAGAATTCCTACTATAGTTTCGGTTGAAGTGGCAGTGCAATTGTTGATGGATATCGTTACCCTGTAATTTCCTATATCATTAACCTGTAGCGTTCTAGATGTTCCATTGTTTAAAGGCTGACCATTTCTTTCCCACCGGTATACTGCTGATGACCGAGCCGCAGTAGAAAGTTCAATAGTGGTTGCAGGGCACATATTAATTCCTCCACCAGAGATAACTTCAGGAACGTTTCCAAGAGGAGCCACGACAGGAGTTTCAGGAATGCTAAATGATATAATAGAAATAGGATCGGTAGTGACTGAACAGGAGTATCCATTTGTTGCCTTTACTGCATAGCTTCCGGATGACTTGACAACAAAAAAAGAATCTGCAACCGCTGCATTCGTTACCATATCCTTGACCCATTGATACGTATTGGGGCCGTAACGTGAAGACACTTTCAATGTGGTTGAATCTCCTATGCAAAAAGAAAGATCACCCTTAAACACAGCGAGGTTAACGCTTGGGGTTGGGTGAGTGACAACGCTGACTGGCTCGGAGAAAAGTGATGAACAGTTGTTGCCATCCTTTAGTCTTACACGATACGTGCGTGTGATAGGCGAGCCAGCGATATTAGCGGGAGTTTTGATCCAATAATTATTTGAGGCAGCGCCTGAAATAAGATTATTAACAGAACCTGATGACAAATACCAGGAATAATCTACCCCCTGGTTACTTGTATTCACCAACAGCAGCGTGCTGTCTCCTTGGCAAAATTGAAGTCCATACCCTGATGCAGCAGCAATCGAAGGTTGTTGAGGGTTGGGGTTTTGTGTAACATCAACAGAGGAACTGTCTTTGCAGGAATTATTATGTGTGGCAACAAGCAAGTAAGTACCGGAGTTCTTTGCCGTGAATGAGGTGCCAGTGGCAACTGGGGTTGATCCGAGTGCCCATTGAAAACTGACATCAGGATCGGGGGATGTGCCCAAAGAAACCCTCAACACAACAGAATCACCCTCACAAAAAACATTACCACCGGCAGGGTAAGTGATGACCGGCTTGGACGGAGAGGTAAGCACAGTGACGGTTTGTGTTGCCACACTGGTGCACCCAACATCATCCTTGGCTGTCAGCTCAACCACATAATCCCTTACACCTCCGTATCGATGAACAGGCGAAATTTCGGAGGAAGTCAGTTGATCTCCAAAATTCCATTTATAAGTAACAGTTCCTGTACCCGTTAAAGTAGTATTATCAAAACTAAAACTGTTCCAATCCAGACACTGAACTGCTGAAACAACAGTAAAGCTTGCTTTGTGTTTGGGCACACAGCTGGTGGAATGCTGAGTGAGATACGCAGGTGAATGATCTGTGAGCTCTAGATATGGTTCTTGGGTATCATCTGAAGATGATAAAAAATTATGGCTCTGACTTTTCAGTGCATTATGCAACAGTATGACAAAGAAAAGCAGGAGGCATTTCTTCATAAATGACCTAAAGTTGTATGTTGTCGCCTGTCGGATCTTGATCAACATGGATAGAATGTACACAATATACTACAATCTCGAGGATACTACTGATAACCAAGATGTTAAAGCGCAAAAACCCTTAAAAGGATTCAGTATCCCTTAGGCTGTGCACAACAAAAATAGCAGGGACGAACTCTTATTTCAGTTCGGCCAATGCCTTGCTGATCCTGGCCATTGCATTTTCGATCTTCTCCATGCTGTTTGCAAAAGATATACGGATGCAATTGGGTTCACCAAACGCTCTTCCTGTAACTGTTGAAACATGGGCCGTATTGAGCAGATACATACAAAGGTCATCTGCATCCTTGATCACTTCATCACCAGCCTTTTTTCCAAAATAAGCAGAAGCAACAGGGAAAACATAGAATGCACCATCTGGTTCTGCGATACTGATTCCAGGTATTGCCTTCAGCAATTCCAGCATTCGCTGTCTTCTGCGACCAAATTCCTCGTTCATTTTAGTACTTGGTGTAAGATCACCCGTAAGGGCAGCTATTGCTCCACGCTGGGTCACGGCATTGGTACCACTGGTGTATTGCCCTTGAAGCTTTTCACAAGCCTTGACCACGTCTGGATGTGCAGCGATGTAACCAAGTCGGTATCCTGTCATGGCATAGCCTTTACTCAACCCATTGATGATGATCACCCTTTCCTTGATGTCATCAAACTGGGCAATGCTCTCATGCTTGCCCACAAAATTGATGTATTCGTAAATCTCATCAGAAATGATAAGCACATTTGGATATTTTCTGAACACCTCAACAAGTGCTGCCAACTCCTGCTTGCTGTATACTGAACCGCTGGGGTTGCAGGGGGAAGAAAACATGAACAACCTTGTCTTGGGCGTCATTGCAGCATCAAGTTCTGCCGGAGTGATCTTGTATTTGTTTTCGATGGTGGTGCGGACCAGTACTACTTTCCCTTCAGCGAGTTTCACGATCTCTGAGTAGGTTACCCAGTATGGTGTTGGTATTACCACCTCATCCCCTTTATCAACAATGGCCATGACAACATTTGCCAAACTCTGCTTGGCTCCGGTTGAAACGAGAATGTTCTCAGGCTTATAATCCAGGTTGTTGTCTCTTTTAAGCTTTGTACACACTGCCTCGCGAAGATCAGGGTAGCCTGCAACGGGTGTGTAGTGACTATAATTGTCATCCACAGCCTTTTTAAGTGCTGTTTTTATATGATCAGGGGTATCGAAATCAGGCTCCCCAAGTGAAAGATCAATGACGTCGATCCCTTTTGCTCTGAGCTCACGACCCAACTTGGCCATTTTGAGAGTTTCCGGTTCAGCAAACAGATCTAGACGAGAAGAAAGTTTCATGTTGTGTAATTTGCCGCAAAGTTAAAAAAGTTGGTGAACAAGTAAAGATGAAATTTTACCCCCCTGGCGCCACTAAAATTCAGTATTTGAAAAAATATATTGACCTCAAAATCCCTATCTTTGCCCGCCCCGACCCCGTCGGGCTTCATTTTTAAGCGTAAATAAGAATAGATATGCAACTTAAAGGTCTGGTTCGTTTTTTTGCGGTAGCACTGATCCTGATATCATTGTACCAGCTACATTTCACATGGGTGGTTCGTAACCATGAGGACAAGCAGGAAGAAAAGGCTTTGGCTTACGTAAAGGCAAACTTCCCGGCTGCAGATAAAGAGACTTCAGATCTGGAATTCAACAAAAGATATCGCAGGTTGCTTGACAGCACCAGGGATGTTCCAGTTACCTATGGCATAACCGGTGAGATCAGTTACCAAAAGGCCAAGGAACAAGAATTGAACCTAGGTCTTGACCTTCAAGGTGGAATGAGCGTAACCCTTGAGGTTGAATTGGAGGGTCTGCTTAAATCACTCGCAAACAACCCCAAAGACCCTGCCCTGAATAATGCGATCAACGAGGCGAATGCTAAAAAGGCCAATAGCGGAGATGATTTCATCACCCTCTTTGCTGACGCCTACATGAAGCAAAATCCAAATGCAAGATTATCTTCTCTGTTTGCAGGTACCGGAAACAAAACAATCAAACTTGAGGATAACAACAACGATGTGATCACCAAGCTCAAAGCTTCTGCTGAAGGTGCCATCAGCAATACCTTCAATGTATTACAAAAGCGTATCGACCAGTTTGGGGTTGCTCAACCGAACATCCAGCTTGATAAAAATAAAGGGATCATTACCGTTGAACTTCCCGGCGTAAAGGATGATCCTGAACGCGTAAGAAAATATCTGCAGGCAACCGCCAATCTTCAGTTCTGGGAAGTATACAATATAGCCGAGCTTGATAAGTCATTTACGGATGCCGAAAAGACACTCCAGGATTTTTATTCTACTGTTAAAGTAGATACCACATCAAAAGCGGCAGAACCTGCGCTGAAACAATCTTCTGATACAACAAAATCTGCCACCATTGGTGAGCTCGTCAAAGGTGGTGCCGATACCAAAAAAGATACTGTTGCCAAGAAAGCATCACAGTCATTCTTTACCATATTCCAACCCATCCCACCCCAACAAGATGCACAAGGCAGAATGACCTTTGCACCAAATTTGGGTTACATTTCAACACGTGACACTTCCATATTCAACCAGTATCTTTCTATTGAGGCTGTTAAAAGCCAATTCCCCGGCAATGTGCGCTTCGCATATGGTATACCCGAGACAAATGATGCCGGTGTAAAAAGCGATATACTTGCTGTTTATGCACTGAAAACAATAGAGGGTTCAGAGAAAGCCCCGCTGGAAGGTGATGGGGTACAACAAGCGTCGCAAGATTACGATGATCGTGGACGCCCTGCGATCAAAATGACGATGACCAAGCAAGGTGAAAGACTCTGGGGAGAACTGACAACAAACAATGTTGGAAGACCAGTCGCGATCGTGCTTGACAATATTGTATACTCGGCTCCTAACGTGATCAATCCGATTACCACAGGAAACTCTGAGATCAGTGGAAACTTCACCATCGAAGAGGCTCAGGACCTTTCAAACATACTGCAGTCAGGAAAGCTTCCTGCACCTGCAAAGATTGTTCAGGAACAGGTAGTAGGTCCAACACTGGGTGCATCTGCGATACAGGGAGGAAGCCTTTCTTTCACTATTTCTTTCCTGGTCATTTTCGCGTTAATGCTATTATATTATAATTCAGGTGGCTGGGTAGCGAATTTCTCTCTGATCCTTAACCTGCTTTTCACTGTCGGCGTATTGAGTGCACTTGGTGCTACGCTCACCGCACCTGGTATCGCGGGATTGGTACTTACGATCGGTATGGCAGTAGATACCAATGTGGTAATTTTTGAGCGTATCAAGGATGAACTGCGCATAGGAAAAAGTTACCAGCTTGCAGTATCTGAAGGGTATAAGCGTTCAATGGCACCGGTACTTGACGGACACATCACCACCTTGTTGACTGCATTTATCTTGTTCTACTATGGACTTGGCCCTGTGCTTGGTTTTGCAACCACACAGATCCTTGGTATTTTATTGTCGCTTTTCTGCGGAATCCTGATCTCAAGGTTGATCACCGATTTCTGGACCAACAAGAAAAGACACTTCAATTACACTACCAAGATCAGCGAGGGTGTATTCAAAAACGCAAACTTCAAATTCATTGAATACAGAAAGGTGGCATATGCTATATCAGTGGTTGTTCTGATCCTCGGTGTTGGCTCATTGTACAATGGCTTTGATCAAGGGGTCGAATACAAAGGTGGAAGAAGCTACACGGTGCGCTTCGACAGCCCCGCACAAATTGATAAGGTAAGAGAATCATTGAAGTCTGTGTTTGAAGAGTCGCCCGTTATCAAAACCGTAGGTGACAACAAGACTCTAAATATTACCACCTCATACAAAATTGAGGATCCAAGCAAGACAACAGATTCCCTTGTTGAGGTGAAGCTCTACGAAGGATTGAAAGAAAGTTTACCAACAGGTCTAACTTATTCAGACTTCCAAAAAAGCTACAAGCAGAGTTCACAAACTGTGCAGCCTTCTATCTCTGATGACCTAAAGCAAGGTGCAGTCAAAGCAACCATCCTTGCACTCATCGCAGTATTTCTTTATATCTTCCTTCGCTTTCGCGACTGGAGGTATTCACTCGGTACAATTTTTGCATTGCTTCATGACGTTTTTGTTACCCTTATCGTCTTCTCTTTCATGAGAGAAATTGTTCCGTTCCCGCTTGAGATCGACCAGCACTTCATTGCTGCGATATTGACCGTGATAGGTTTCTCCATGAATGACACAGTGATCGTATTTGATAGAGTAAGAGAATACAGTGCAAAAATGCTGGGGGATACTAAACACAACATCATTAACCGCGCGATAAATGAAACGCTGAGCAGAACGATCATGACATCACTGACCGTTTTCCTGACCTTGCTTATCCTATTCATCTTCGGCGGCGAAGTTACCCGCGGCTTTGCCTTCGCTATGCTGATCGGTGTAATAACAGGTACCTACTCAACAATTTTTGTTGCTGCGCCTGTGTTGATCGACATTGCAAAAGGTAAACCACTTGGTTCTGCCGACAGAAATGAATCCAGGAAAAAGTAATCTTAGTAGTAAATCATAAAAGAGCGGGCATTCATACGAATGCCCGCTCTTTGTTTATAGAATAGTAGAGATAAGTGAATATCAAATGAACTCACACTGCAAAAGAAGTTCCGCAACCACAGGTAGATGAAGCATTTGGGTTGTTGAATATAAATCCCCTGGCGTCTAGTCCATTTTTCCAATCGATCTCCATCCCATATAAGTATAATGCATGCGCAGGATTGATAATAACAGGAATACCAGATATGTCGAACACATCGTCTTTATCCATCTTGTCATCCATTTCCAGCAAATAACTTAACCCAGAACACCCGCCTCCTTTAACACCAATACGAAGAAACTTATGATCAGTTGTTTCACTACTAAACAATCGACTGATCTCTTGCAACGCTGTTGAAGTAAATTTTACCGGGATTTCACTCACTGTTTCCATATTGCAAAATTAATAACAATTATTACAACATCTATTCAACACCCAAAGTGTACATTTGTTTTAACAAGACAAATATGTCCAATTTACCCGCATTGCTAACTACCCAGGCCTACGAGAGGCTTGTTACTTTTGCCGAACGTACGGGTTTCCACGCCTTAATTGGCAGATTGCATGTGGGAAATCTTACATCAGGTCAACTTGCAGATGTATTTAAAGAGACAGTGATGGCAGAATTTGAACACAACATCTCCCAACAGATCTATGTATCAGAAACGGCCTGGCAGGTTGTTGTTGACTTGAAAGATCAGCATATCTTCATCATCAATGAGCTGTTGAATACCATTTCAAAAGAAGTCGGCGGGAAAATGCTTACTGATGCTATTAAAACATTCCTTGAAGCAGACCCCAATGCAAGCATTCAGCCAATGGTATTGGAAACATTAAAAAAAGAGGCCAGGCAACACCTGGCTGGATTATGAAAAACAACTCCAACCCGCAGCCACCACCAGGAAGCTTCCCTTATACGAGGGGCATACATGAGGACATGTATAAGGGAAAGCTATGGACAATGAGGCAATATGCCGGGTTCTCAACAGCTGAGGAAAGCAATAAAAGATATCACTTTTTACTGGGGCAAGGGGTAAGTGGATTAAGTGTTGCCTTCGATTTGCCCACACAAATTGGTTATGATAGTGATGACCCCTTGGCGGAAGGAGAAGTGGGTAAAGTAGGTGTTGCGATTGACAGCATTGAAGATATGGAGACTCTTTTTGACGGGATCGATCTTGAGAAAGTATCTACATCAATGACGATCAATGCCACTGCCTTTATTTTACTTGCCATGTATGCAACAGTGGCAAAAAGAAGGGGTACAGATATTTCGAAATTATCCGGTACCATTCAAAACGACATCCTGAAGGAATATGCAGCAAGAGGCACATACATATATCCTCCAAAGGCTTCTATGAGGATCATCACCGATATTTTTGAATGGTGCAACAAAGAAATGCCAAATTGGAATACCATCTCGATCTCAGGATACCACATCAGAGAGGCAGGAAGCACCGCAGCTCAGGAGGCTGCTTTTACATTAAGCAACGGGAAAACTTATGTAAAAGCAGCATTAGAAAAAGGGATCGATATCAATGATTTGGGAAAAAGGATATCCTTCTTTTTTAATGCGCATAACAATCTTTTTGAAGAGGTGGCTAAATTTCGTGCCTCTAGAAAAATCTGGGCAGAGATCATGAAGGATCTTGGAGCAACTGACCCAAAAGCGATGATGCTGCGCTTCCATGCACAAACAGGTGGAAGCACACTGACGCAGCAGCAGCCTCTGAATAACATTGCCCGTGTTACGATTCAGGCGCTGGCTGCAGTATTGGGTGGCACGCAGTCTTTACACACCAACGGATATGATGAAGCGCTGAGCCTGCCTACTGAAGAGGCTGCACAGGTAGCGTTAAGAACCCAACAGATCATTGCATTTGAGAGTGGTATTGCAGATACACCCGACCCGCTCGGCGGATCATACTATGTAGAGTCACTGACAGAATCCATTGAAGCAGCAATCTTGAAGATCATTTCCACAATAGATGATATGGGTGGCAGTGTAGCGTCGATCGAAAACGGATACATGCAAGAACAAATTGCGAACAGCGCATATGTCCAACATCGAGAATTGGAAGGCAAGAAAAAAATTGTTGTGGGTGTAAACAGTTTTGTTACTCCTGATGAGACTGAACCTACGCTGATAAAGATCGATGACTCCATCAGAGAAATGCAGAAAATAAAGATCGAAGGCCTAAAAAAGAAAAGAAATAATACACTGGCAAAAGATTCGATCGATGCAATTGAAATAGCAGCACGCAGTGAGGAAAATCTGATGCCTCATGTTATGTTGGCAGTTGACAACCATTGCACACTCGGTGAAATAGCCAGTGTGCTTAGAAAAGTATTTGGCGAACACCATTAAAGCAGGCGAACGTAAAATTCATTGAAGGCCGACCTGAAATCATTTACCTGTGTTTCAAATTGTTCAAACTTTTCCCTTAACCCAGTATGATGCATACATTGAAGATCCATTTCCAATCTGTTTTCAACTGAAGACGCCATCTCTACCTCGTCAATATGCTCATTTACTGCATACGATATCAAAGACAAATTATCCCTGAGCTCTTGCAATTTCTCTTGAAATAAATTTGCCTTTCGCTCGTCAAAAAGATGTCCATCAAGACATGTCAATGCCTCCAATCTGTCGCCTATAATGTCGAGGTAAGAGTTGTAAAAACCAACTGCACTGAGCCATTCAAAGTGCTCTGTCTGTTGAGGTACAGTTTCTGTAGTGATCATATCTGTTCTTTTAAAACAAATATTGCTAGAGGAAAAATAAGCTTGAATGACCGGCATCAATCATTTGCATGAACCAGGTCATGTGTTCTTTGTGCGCAGAAAATTAACTGTACATTTCCGCTCTAAGCTCCTGTACCCTTTTATCCGCCAGGTATTCGTCGAACGTCATCAACCTGTCAATACTTCCCTTTGGGGTGAGCTCAATTACCCTGTTGGCAACAGTTTGCATGAAAGTATGGTCATGAGAAGTCATTAACACTACGCCAGGAAAATTGATACATCCCTCGTTAAAACTTTGAATACTTTCAAGATCAAGGTGATTGGTGGGCTGATCAAGAATGATGCTATTTGGATTTTGCAGCATCATCCTACTGACCATACACCTTACTTTTTCTCCACCACTGAGCACTTTCGTTTTTTTCATGATATCATCTCCGCTGAACAGCATCTTCCCTAGAAATCCTCTTAAAAATGGCTCATCAGCATCTGTCACATGAGGAGGCACATATTGCCTTAACCAATCCAGCAATCCGAGGTCTTCCTGAAAAAACTGACTGTTCTCGACAGGAAGGTAAGACTTGGTAATGGTGGTTCCCCACTCAAACTTGCCACCGTCTGCCGTAACTTGTCCATTGATTATTTCAAAAAAAGCAGTTACTGCCAATGCATCTTTACTCACTAATGCGATCTTGTCATTTTTGTTCACTGTAAAAGTGACCTTATCGAACAACTTTCGGCCATCAACAGATTTCGACAATCCTTCAACAGACAGAATTTGATTTCCTACTTCACGGAGTGGTTGAAAAATGATACCTGGATACTTTCTGTTTGAAGGTTCGATCTCTTCTATGGTTAATTTCTCCAGTGCTTTCTTTCTGGCTGTTGCCTGACGCGACTTAGAAGCATTGGCACTGAATCGTGCAATGAAATCAATCAATGCTTGTCGCTTATCTTCAACTTTTTTATTCTTATCACTCAACTGTCTGGCCATCAATTGAGATGATTCATACCAAAATGAATAGTTGCCAGTAAACGTCTTGATCTTTTGTCTGTCAACATCAGCCACATGCGTACATACCGCATCCAGAAAGTGCCTATCGTGACTCACCACCAAAACAATATTTTCGTAGTCGGCAAGAAAATTCTCAAGCCACCCAATAGTTTCAAGGTCTAACCCGTTGGTAGGCTCATCCAGCAACAAGATATCCGGATTACCAAACAAAGCCTGAGCAAGCAATACGCGCAACTTCATGTTGGATGGCATATCCTTCATCAGGGTCTGATGATAACTTTCGGTCACACCAAGATCACTCAACAATGTTGCAGCATCACTTTCAGCAGTATAGCCCCCCATCTCACCAAATTCCGCTTCCAGCTCCCCTGCTTTTATTCCATCTTCTTCTGAAAAATCTTCTTTGGCATAAATACGCTCTCTCTCTTGCGTGATCGCCCACATTTTCTTGTGCCCCATCAGTACGGTATTCAGTACTGTCTGCTCATCAAATTGAAACTGATTTTGACTCAATACAGCCATCCGCTCGCCCGGAGTAATGTCAACCGTACCTTTATTGGGCTCGATCTCTCCACTGAGTATTTTCAAAAAAGTACTCTTCCCCGCCCCATTTGCGCCAATCACACCATAACAATTTCCCTTTGTAAAATTGATATTTACCTCATCAAAAAGAACCCTTTTGCCATATGCAAGGGTAATATTGCGTGCACTGATCATAATCGTAAAATTTAACCTGCTAAAAGCAGGGGGCAAAGTTAACCCTTTTAATGCCTATTTATGGGCTGAAATGACTAATTTCCTTATCTAAATCAAGCAGTATGCGTTCACTATTATCCACCGCCCTATTCCTCCTCATATTCGCACCTGGTATTCAGGCACAATCACCTTACCAGACTGTGATTGAATCAAAAGCAAAAGTAATTTCCCCAAAACTGATCGAGTGGAGAAGGCACATTCATCAGCATCCTGAACTGGCGTATGATGAGTTTAAAACGATGGAGTACATCGCTGCACACTTGAGGAAGATCGGACTTGAAGTGACCACCAATGTCGCGAAAACTGGTGTTGTGGCTGTGTTGAAGGGAGGAAAACCAGGACCGGTGATAGGTTTGCGCGCAGACATTGACGCTCTGCCTGTAAAAGAAAGGGTTGACCTACCCTTCAAATCAACTGTTGTGGCCAACTATCTTGGCAATCAGGTGCCGGTCATGCATGCATGCGGACATGACACCCATATCTCAATACTCATGGGAACTGCAGAGGTGCTGTCCACCATGAAAAAAGACATCCAGGGAACCATAAAATTTTTCTTTCAGCCTGCAGAGGAAGGTGCTCCGGGTGACGAAATGGGGGGTGCACAATTGATGATACAAGAAGGCGTTATGGATAACCCAAAGGTGGATGTTGTATTCGGACTGCATATTCAATCGTCGTTGGAAATTGGAAAAATAATGTACAAAAGTGGCGCCATGATGGCTGCGGCAGATTGGTTCAGCATCAAAATAAAAGGCAAACAGACACATGGTTCAACACCATGGACAGGTATCGACCCCATTACGATAGGTGCACAGATCATCAACAATCTGCAAACGATCGTAAGCAGACAAGAAGATCTCACCCTTGCTCCGGTAGTCATAACGGTAGGAAAATTCCAGAGTGGTGTTAGACAAAATATCATACCGGAAGAAGCAGAAATGCTAGGCACTATAAGAACCCTGGATTCAAAAATGCAAAAGGATGTTCATGAAAAAATGCACAAAGTAATTGATGCCGCAGCTGCCTCATGGGGAGCGTCGATTGAACTGAAGATCGACACAAAAACTCTTGTCACCTATAATGATCCGGAATTAGTAAGCAGCATGATTCCTTCATTACAAAAAGCTGCAGGAAACAATAATGTATTGCCGGGAAGGTGGACTACCGGTGCTGAGGATTTTTCATACTTTGGAGAAAAGGCTCCGGCATTTTTCTTCAATTTAGGTGGAATGCCTAAAGGCCAAGACCCGAACAAAGCAGCTCCACACCATACGCCGGATTTTTACCTTGATGATAGCATGCTGGATGTGGGCGTGAAAGCGTTTTGCAACTTGGTATTTGACTACGCCGCACTCAAACAGCACTAGTCAATATAAAAGTTAAGTCCTGCTTCCAAAGAGCATGCTTCCAATTCTTACAAGATTGCTACCCGACTCAACAGCAAGCTTATAATCGGCACTCATGCCCATAGATAAGGTATTGAAATCGTTGGAATCGGCTGAATAAGTTGACTTAAGCTCATCAAACAATGTTTTTAATTCATTAAACTCAGAACTTACTACTCTTGTATCGTCAGTGAATGAAGCCATGCCCATTAGTCCTCTGAGTGATACAAATTCAAATTTTTTTTGAATAAAGTACATTGCGGCCAATTGCCTCACCTCTGCTGCATCAAGTCCAAATTTAGTCTCTTCCCTTGCGATATGCAGTTGCAACAAACAATTGATCTTACGCCCGAGCTTTATCCCCTCTTTATTGACTGCTTCCAGCAACCTCAAACTGTCTATCCCATGTATCATGTGGACAAAAGGAGCGATGTACTTAACCTTATTTGACTGAAGATGTCCAATAAAATGCCAATGCACATCTTTTGGGAGCAACTCTTGTTTCTTAACCAACTCTTGTACATAATTCTCACCAAAGTCACGGTGTCCCAAACCGTAAAGTTCCTGGATATCCTCAACAGGCTTGGTCTTTGACACCGCCACCAGCGTTGATCCTGATTTGGAAAGCTCATTGATCAGGGTGGCGTATACTTCTTTATTTATCGACATATGAATGAGTTATCAATGGACAAAGAAAAGAAAGATTTTCGAGCCATACAGTCATCTTACAGATCAATTTTAACCAATTGGAACTTTATTGTTTTTTTTGGTTCAATGCATTGTTATAAATTGTTACTGATTATATAACATGGAAGCAACACAGGCAGAATTGAACTATCGGCTTCAGAGAACCGTTGCAATCATCGCAGTGGTATTGTTTATTTTTAAAATTGCTGCCTGGTGGCTTACGCAATCTGTTGCAGTACTCACCGATGCGCTGGAAAGTACGGTGAACGTTGTTGCTGGTTTTATCAGCTTGTATAGTCTTTACGTTGCCTCAAAGCCGCGTGACAAAGAACATCCCTATGGACACGGAAAAGCGGAATTCATCTCTGCTGCAGTAGAAGGTAGTCTGGTGGGAATTGCTGGGGTGGTTATCATATACGAAGCGATCGACAATCTGATCCATCCACATGACATTCAGCAATTAGACACTGGTATGATCCTCATTGGATTTACAGCTGCAGTGAACTATGCAACAGGTTGGCATACGATCAAAACAGGAAAAAAACACAATTCCCTGGCGCTGATCGCATCCGGAAAGCATTTGCAGAGCGATACCTATTCCACACTCGGTATCATCGCAGGCATGGGACTGATCTACCTTACAGGATGGATATGGCTCGACAGTGTTGTGGCAATAGGATTTGCTTTCTTCATCATTTACACCGGATACACAATAGTCAGGAGTTCTTTGGCGGGCATCATGGATCAGGCAGACATGGAAATGCTGGATAAACTGGTCAGTAGTATGAATGAGAACAGAAGAGAAAACTGGGTAGACCTCCATAACCTCAGGATCATCAAGTTTGGATCGGTCATTCATGTCGACTGCCACCTCACAATACCATGGTATTTGAATATACACCAAGGACATGAGGAAGTTGAAGCCTTCTCTGAACTTGCCAGAAGAGAATTTGGAGAAAGTGTAGAATTATTCGTTCATGCAGATGGATGCCTTGACTTCTCTTGTAGAATTTGCAACAAACAGCATTGCCCTGAAAGGAAACATCCATTCGAAAACAGAATCGAATGGGACGTCCACAATATCTCAAGCGATGAAAAGCATGGAAGTAATAATGTAGATCCTGGAAAATAACATATTCAGATTAAAAGAAACATGCCCAACATTTTTGCCCTGTGTTAAATTGAAACCAGGGTTAAACTTTGATAAAATAATCTACACAGGCTCCTGCTGACTCAAACAATGAAAACTACCCAGGCCCCATATAATATCCGTAGAATCAATACCTACGATCTCTCTATCTGGAAAACAACTCTCTAAAATAGTAAGAACTTTTTCATCCTTATCACAGCGATAAGTCGGGACTATAACTTGTTTATTGGCAATATAAAAATTAGCATAAGAAGCCGGAAGCGGCTGATCTTCATATATCACGGGGTCAGGCATGGGGATCTCAATAATATTAAGCTGCTTCCCATTGAGTAAACGCATTTGTTTTAGCTGCTTCAAGTTGTGTTGAAGCAAAGCATAATTTTCATCATGTTTATCATCCTCGACTACTGTAACTACAGTATCCTCATTCACAAAGCGAACAGTATCGTCGATATGTCCATCGGTATCATCACCCACAATCCCCTCATCAACCCACAAGACTTGATCCTGTCCATAATAATCCATCAGGTATTTTTCGATCTCAGCTTGATTCAGATGTGGGTTTCTGTTGGGATTCAATAAACAAGCTGTGGAAGTGATGACGGTTCCCGCTCCATTAAAGTCGACCGAACCTCCCTCCATCACAATACCTGGATTGTATACAGGAAGGCCGAGTTTTTTTCCTATCAAGGTAGGGATAACATCATCAAGATCAAATGGAGGATATTTGTTTCCCCAAGCATTGTAATCCCAATCAACAATTGCACGTTTAGAAGAATCAGACTTGTGAAGTAAGAAAGCAGGTCCGTGATCTCTGCACCATGCATCATTTGTTGGATGAAGATGAAAGCTGATCATGCTCATGTCAACACCAGCTGCAATCAACAAATCACTGGCGCTCTTCAGCATTGTTTCATCACACACATTGATATTCACCCTTTCAAAACGTGCGAGTGACTTTATAAATGCTGTATATGAAGGGAATATAGTGTTGATCTTTCCAGGCCATGAAGCTTCCTTGTGCGGCCAGCTCAACCAGGTTGATGCATGCGGAGCGAATTCTGCAGGGAAATAGTATCCGAGGGATTTGGGAGTCATCTGAGTGTTGAGAAAGTTGAGGAAGTTGAGAAAGTTGAGGGAAGTTTAGAGAGGTTTAGAGAGGTTGAAAGAATCAATCGATAAATCGTTTAGTAATTCCATCATAACTATCTATCCTACGGTCGCGCAGGAAAGGCCAATG
>JBKCFW010000212.1:0-21784 GCA_046303675.1 bacterium | reverse complement strand
TCCCACTGCCGATTCGATATCATCATTCCTGGGACAATTTCAAACACCCTCGGTTTCGAGTTTCACCAACCCACAGGTTTGGGTAGTTGGTGTGACAATTGCAATCGTAGCGAGCATTGAAACTTTACTTTGCCTAGAAGCAGGCGACAAGATGGACCCCTTGAAGCGTTACTCCAGTGCGAATACAGAACTTCGTGCGCAAGGAATTGGCAATATATTATCGGGCCTTATTGGAGGTATCCCCATGACTTCCGTGATAGTGAGAACAACTGCCAATATCAATGCAGGAGCCAAAACAAAATGGTCAGCCATTTATCACGGTATCTTTCTCTTGCTAGCCGTAATCTTGATCCCAGGACTATTGAACAAAATTCCAATGGCAAGTCTTGCAGCAATATTGATCATGATCGGCTTAAAACTGGCAAGTCCGAAAGTCTTCACACACATCTGGAACTCCGGCCTTCAACAATTCATTCCATTCATCATCACAGTCGTTGCAGTAGTATTTACTGACTTGTTGAAAGGAGTGGGAATAGGTTTAGTGGTGAGCATTTTTTATATCCTAAAAGGGAATATGAAACTTGCCTATTATTTCAGGAAAGAGCAATACCATGAAGGGGAAACTATCCACATTGACCTTGCGCAAGAAGTATCATTTCTGAATAAGGCGGCCATAAAGCAAACACTATCCGACCTGCCCAATAACTCTAAACTGGTAATAGATGCTGGAAATACGGTTTATATTGATTTTGATGTATTGGAACTGTTGCGAGACTTTTTGCAGTATGGAGCAAAGGAAAGAAACATTCAAGTGAAACTAGTTAACTTCAAGTCAGATTATAAAATGGAGGATGCGCAACATGTGCATTCAGAAAAAGATTGATCAATATCAAAAAAAAACAACATGAAAACATACAAAACACTTCTGGAAAATAATAAAAAATGGGCCGAGCAATCTGTTGCAAATGATCCCGAATTTTTTAACCGACTGTCAACAACTCAAACTCCTGAATATCTCTGGATTGGTTGCAGCGACAGCAGAGTTCCGCCAGATTCAATAACTGGAACCAGACCAGGTGAAATATTCATTCACAGAAATATCGCCAATATGGTGGTTCACACAGACTTGAACATGTTGTCTGTATTGCAATATGCTGTTGAAGTCTTGAAAGTAAAACACATTATTGTCTGCGGACATTATGGCTGTGGTGGGGTAAAAGCAGCCATGACGCATCACTCCTTTGGCATCATCAACAAATGGTTGCGGAACATCAAAGACGTTTATCGTTTCCATGAGGATGAGTTAAATGCTCTCCCTAACGAAGATGAAAGGGTAAACAAACTGATTGAATTGAACGTACAAGAACAAGTGTTGAATCTTGCCAAAACATCAATTGTTCAGAAAGCATGGAAGGAAAACCAAGTCCCCCATCTTCACGGATGGGTGTATGGATTGGATAACGGACTGATCAAGCCGATCTTTGAGATGCCTGCCGGTACTCATATTGATTCAATATACGAATTCGACAACCTCTGATCAGAGAACACGGGCATCGATCTCCTTACAAAGTGAGGAGAAAATATCATCCACGGAACCCAGGCCGTTAAGGCTTACTACACGATCAAATTCGCTGTAGTGATCTGCAACAGCCAGGGTTTCATTTTTATATACTGCTATCCTTTTTTTCTGCACTTCAGGATCCGCATCATCCGTTCTACCGGATGTCTTGGAACGGCCAATCATTCTTTGTACCAACTCCTCCTCAGGAACATCAAGTGCCAGCACCAGATCGATCTTTTCGTTATGAGATGCAAGCAATTTATCCAGCGCTACTGCTTGTGCCTTGGTTCTTGGGAATCCATCAAATAGAAATCCATATACGCCCTTGTTTGCATTAATGGCAGCATCAACCATACCAATTACGACTGCATCAGGAACCAGTTGGCCTGCATCCATGAAGGACTTAGCTTCCAATCCAAGTTTCGTTTGATTGGAAATCTCAGAGCGAAGGATATCGCCGGTTGACAAATGCTTGAAACCATATTTGGTGATGAGCTTTTCAGATTGGGTTCCTTTTCCACTGCCTGGAGGTCCGAATAGGATGAGATTGAACATGAACAAAAGATGTTAAAATGTGTAGTAATGTACTGATAGGCTTTGTTGTAACCAATCAGATTTTTCAAATATACTTAGATTTGTATTGATACAAAAAGCATAAATCATGATACTCAGATACAGCCTGATCCTTCTCGCATCACTCATACATATTAACTGTAGTTTTTCTCAGAACAACACAAAAAAAGTTGACAAGAAAATGGATGAAACAACAAACACCAATCCGGCATTCTCCAGAACCAACAAGGAAAAAGTGGAGATGCCTGAAGAACAATGGAAAAAATTGCTGACCCCGGAACAGTATTACATTGCCCGCCAGAAAGGCACTGAAAGACCATGGACCAGCAAGTTTGAGAAATTTGAGGAAATGGGAACCTATTACTGTGCAGCATGTGGGAACACCCTGTTCGAAAGCAATACGAAATTTGACAGTGGATGCGGATGGCCCAGTTTTTTTGAGCCTGTCTCCAAAAAGAGCATCATTTACACCCCCGACAACAGCCATGGGATGAAACGAACAGAAGTCCAATGTGGCCGCTGCAAAGCACACCTGGGTCATGTATTCGACGACGGCCCTCCCCCAACAGGATTGAGATATTGTATCAATGGAGTGATTTTGGGGTTTGAGAAGAAGTGATATACAAGGGACGAGGGACAGGGGACGAGGAAAACTACTAATCAGATTCTTATATATAAAAAAACGAGGGACGAGTGTATTCCACTTGTCCCTCGTCCCTAGTCACTTGTCCCTGTAGTATTGTCCCTTGTATTTACTGCTTATCCATCTCAACCTTCCTCCGAACAATTAAGCCCTATATCTGTCTAATAAAAGAAGAAAAATTTTGTATTTCCCTAAACATGTTTTAATTTAGTGTTTAAACATCAAATTTTAAAGAAATGAAAAAACAACTTTTTACACTTGCAATGATCTTGATGGCTGCTACAACCGGAGTAGTAGCGCAAACAAAATGGGCACTTGATAAAGTACACTCCAATGTTAAGTTCACCGTATCTCACATGGTAGTTTCGGAAGTTGAAGGTTCCTTCAAAATGTTCGATGGAAGTCTGGTTGCGTCTAAGGCGGATCTTTCTGATGCCGTTATCAACTTCACAGTTGATGTTGCATCTGTGAATACCGACAATGCAATGAGAGATGACCATTTGAAAGGAGATGATTTTTTCAATGTTGAGAAATTCCCGAAGATGACCTTCGTAAGCAAATCAATGCAACCATTGGGAGGAAATAAGTATAAACTGATCGGTGATCTTACGATCCGTGATGTAACCAAGACTGTTACGTTTGATGTAACCTATGGTGGTCAGATCAACACTGGAAAAGGTGTAAAAGCGGGTTTCAAAGCAAAAACCACCATTGATCGTCTTGCATTCGGACAAAAATTCAATCCTGCAATAGAGGCTGGTCCAGTTGTTGGAAAGGATGTTGAAGTGACTATCCTGGCTGAGTTGGATAAGAAATAAATACAAGCCTGCCTGCCGAAGGCAGGGGACGAGGGACGGGACGAGGGACTAGGTAATAAATAAAAGAGGGACAGTTTATAATACTTGTCCCTCTTTTTTATTTTAAATATCTTTACTAGCTACATTCATCTTGTCCCTTGTCCCTTGTCCCTTGTCCCTTGTCCCTTGTCCCTTGTCCCTTGTCCCTTGTCCCTTGTCCCCTGTCCCTTGTCCCCTGTCCCTCGTCCCTCATCCCTTTCAGAATCTAATTCCGATTAAACAAAAACTGAAACGCCTTCAGCTCTTTTTGCTTGACGGCCTTTGATACTGATGTCGGGTCATGCAACACCTTAAAACGGTTCATGTCGATCAACTCACAGGCAGTGCATAGAGCCTCGACAGTTTCGACCGACTGCAACAGTGTATGCAGATCCGAGACCTCCTTCTCTATGGAACTATCGTTCGGATGGATATCCTTTCGGATCAACAAAAGATCTCTGGTTAATCGTTTCATAAATAATCAATATCCGATCATTCCTTTCTTTGCCGGACATCCACATTTGTTCTTATTGCTCACACTGCAAGACAGTAAAACAATGGTGAACATAAAAAATAATACTGTATATATAAATGTCTTGGGCTTCAAAATGTTCATGAAATGCTAATTTACAGTTTTCGGATAACTTGATTTCAAAACAGCGGGATTTTATGACTTCATTAAATACCCATCATCATTACTCAGTCCTGATAGCTCCGCTCGATTGGGGTCTGGGTCATGCAACCCGCTGTATACCCCTGATAACCTATCTCCTTGAAAATAATTGCCATGTCTGTGTGGCAGGCGAGGGACAACAAATTGAACTGATCAAGAAAGAGTTTCCTCAACTCAAGTTCATTCCATTACGAGGCTATCGAATACACTACCCTAAAAAGGGTACTTTCTTCCTAACTAAGCTGATAAGTCAATTGCCTGGCATCATCAATAGCATTGTCAGAGAACATAAGTGGCTGAGACGCAATCTGCAAAAATACAAGTGGGACCTTGTCATCAGCGACAACAGATACGGACTATACACTCCTGATATCACAAGTATTTTCATAACGCATCAACCAAGGATCATGACCGGACTCGGAAAAAGGATGGATGGCATTGCAGCAAGAATATTGAAACATCGCATAGAACAGTTTGAGCAATGCTGGATACCGGACGAGATGGGTGCATCCGGCATTGCAGGAAAGCTGGTGAATAGTAAAAGCTTGCCGCGAAACTGTAAATTCATCGGACCTCTTTCACGACTTAAAAAAAGCCAGGAACCAACCAATGAAAACATACTTGTGTTGCTATCAGGACCAGAACCTCAACGATCCATATTGGAAGAGCTACTGATCAAGCAATTGAAAGGTTGTGCCGAAAAGATCTTATTCGTTCGGGGGCTGCCATTATCGAAGAACTCATTGGAATCAATACAGAACATCAACTTTAAAAATCACCTGGATAATAATGAGCTATCACGCTGTATGTCAACCGCTAAAATGGTGATCTGCCGTTCAGGCTACTCTACGATCATGGACCTGCTTAAATTAAACAAAAAAGCGCTGCTTATACCAACACCCGGTCAGACTGAACAGATCTATTTGGCTGAAAGACTCAGCAAAATTGGATGGTTTACCACGCAACAACAAGAGGAGTTAAATGTTAATGAAGGGATATCCAATACACTCAATTTATCAATATCATTACCAATGCTTGATTTCGAAGGTTATAAACAAGCTTTCCGCGAATTAGGCATCCAATAAAAATCATCATTGCTATTGTGCAATGCTCTTTATTTACCCAAAACCAAAACTAGACTCATGAGAAAGATCTTTCTGGCTGCATGGCTGCTTTGCGCCGGTCTCCTCAGCTATTCACAACCCACCTTCCCCGTAAACGGAGTGGCGGATGAAAGGGAGATAACGTACGCATTTACCCAAGCTTCAATCGTAAAAGACCCCAAAAACATCCTCAGTGATGCCACCATGTTGGTAAAAAATGGTAAAATCACCGCAATTGGAAATGCTGTGACAATACCTTCAAATGCTGTGGTGATAGACTGCACAGGGAAAATGATCTACCCTTCCTTCATTGATCTTTACTCCGACTACGGCATGCAATCGATGCCAAATACCCAAGGGGGGGGCCGGGGGGGTGGCTTCGGACAATCTCAACTCACATCAAATCAAAAGGGCGCCTACGGTTGGAACCAGGCAATAAAAGCTGATATCAATGCTTCAGCCTTATTTACTGCTGATGATACAAAAGCAAAAAGCCTGAGGGAAATTGGATTCGGAGCTGTGCTCACCCATCAAATGGATGGTATAGCAAGAGGAACGGGCACCTTGGTTTCATTGGCATCAATGAAAGAAAATAAAGTGGTCCTGAAAGAGAAAGCCTCTGCACATTACTCATTCAGCAAAGGAAGCTCAACACAAAGCTATCCGTCATCCATGATGGGATCAATCTCTTTATTGAGACAAACCTATATCGATGCCAAATGGTACGAACATAATAAAGAAAAAGAAGGAGTGAATCTGAGTTTACTCGCTTGGAATAGCAATCAATCCTATCCACAGATCTTTGAAGCAAATGACAAGTGGAATGTGTTGAGGGCAGATAGGATCGCGGATGAATTCGGAACTAAATACATCATCAAAACAAACGGCAACGAATATCAACGCATTGCTGAAATAGCTGCCACAGGTTCCACCTTGATCGTACCACTTAATTTTCCTATGGCCATGGATGTTGAAGATCCAAATGACGCCCGCTTCGTGTCTGTATCAGACATGAAACATTGGGAGCTTGCCTCAAGCAATCCTGGAGCGCTGGAGAAAGCAGGCATCCTATTCTGTTTAACCGCAGCTGATCTAAAAAACAGCAGCAGCTTCATGAGCAATCTTAGAAAAGCAATAGCAAGCGGTCTGTCAGAACCCAAAGCGCTCGAAGCACTGACCACAACTCCTGCAGAAACACTCGGACTTTCAGCCATGATCGGTAGTCTTGATGCCGGAAAGATCGCAAACTTCATCATCACCACCGGAAATGTCTTCAATGAAAAAACAGCCATCATTGAAAACTGGATACAAGGCACCAGATACAGCGTCAAACCGGATAAATGGTATGATGCCGCAGGAACGTATACGCTGAATATACGCGCTGATCAAAACGAAAAAACTTACCAGCTGCAAGTGAAAGCAAACAATACAGCTGAACTGATCGCAACGGATACTGTTGCCGTTAAATTTTCTTTTGACGGAAAGATGGTGAAGTTGAATTTTTCGCCTGATAAAAAATCGAAAAATACGCTTCGCCTGAGTGGCATGAATAACAACAATTCCTGGAATGGATATGGAGGAGACAACGAGGGAAACAAATTCACTTGGTCGGCTTCAAAGACAACAACCAATAATCTTAGCAAAGCAGATACTGTTAAAAAGAAAGAAGCTGCATCAGTTGGACAAGTCACTTATCCTTTCACGGCTTATGGGTGGACAGAGAAACCTAGTAAAGAAACGATGTTGATCAAAAATACAACGGTATGGACCAACGAGAAAGAAGGCAAGTTGGAAAACACCGACGTACTGATCAAAGATGGAAAGATCGCGCAGATCGGAAAAAACATTCAAGAGCCAACTGCAAGGGTCATTGATGGAACTGGCAAACATCTTTCTGCTGGCATCATCGATGAACATTCGCATATCGCATCTTCATCGATCAATGAAGGCGGACAATCCGTGACCTCAGAAGTAAGGATAGGCGACAACCTTAATCCGGATGACATCAACATTTATAGACAACTGAGTGGTGGAGTTACCTCATCCCATATTCTCCATGGAAGTGCAAATACGATCGGCGGACAAACACAACTTATAAAACTTCGCTGGGGAGCAAATGATGAAGCCCTCAAGTTTGAGGGTGCTGATGGATTCATCAAATTTGCATTGGGAGAAAATGTGAAGCGATCATCTTCTTCCATGGGCAACAATCGTTTCCCTGATACACGCATGGGCGTTGAACAGGTGCTGACCGATGCATTCACCAGGGCAAAGGATTATGAAAAGGAAATAGCATCAGCAACCACCACCACGACCAAGGGGAAAAAATCTGCTGCGGCTAAAGTTGATCCTTATCAAACAGTAAGACGTGATCTTGAACTTGATGCATTGGTAGAAATATTGAACAAAAAACGATTCATCACCTGTCACTCTTATGTACAAAGTGAAATCAACGCAGCTATGAAAGTAGGTGAGCGACTTGGTTTCACCTTCAACACCTTTACCCATATTCTCGAAGGATATAAAGTGGCCGATAAAATGAAAGCGCATGGTGCTGCTGCATCCACCTTCTCCGATTGGTGGAATTACAAGATGGAAGTAATAGATGCCATACCCTACAATGCATCGCTGATGCATGAGGTCGGATTGAATGTTGCCATCAACTCGGATGACGCAGAAATGGCAAGACGCCTCAATCAAGAAGCAGCGAAGAGTATAAAATTTGGAGGGATGTCTGAAGAAGATGCATTGAAGATGGTTACGTTAAATCCTGCTAAAATGCTTCATGTCGACAATAAAGTCGGAAGTGTCAAGGTAGGTAAAGATGCAGATCTTGTGTTATGGACAGACAACCCACTGAGTATTTATGCTAAAGCAGAAACTACAATAGTTGATGGTACAGTATACTTCGACAGGAAAAAAGATATTGAAATGAGACAGGAACTGACGAAAGAAAGAAACAGATTGATACAAAAAATGATTGGAGAGAAAAAAGGAGGTTCCCCTATGGCACCTGCAACACCAAGCTTCTCAACCCTGCTTAATTGTGGAGATCATCAACACAGTCATGGATTGTTAACCATTGACCAAGACTAACGCTTAAAAATAATTGAGATGAAAACAATATTTACCAGCCTAATAACCTTCCTGGCCATTTCAAGCTCACTTGTGGCCCAGGAAAATATCTATCCTGCAAAAGAACAGCAAGGGCCGATCCTTATAAAAAATGGAACCATCCATGTTGGCAATGGCCAAGTGCTTGACAACACCAGTATTTTGATTCAGGATGGAAAAATAAAAGAGATAGGCAACTTACAAGTGTCTGCAAACAATGCCATTGTCGTTGATGCAAAGGGGAAACATGTATACCCTGGACTTATCTTATCAAATTCAAGTTTAGGACTCGTTGAAGTAAGCAGCGTGAGAGCAACATCAGACGTGTTGGAAATTGGGGAATATAATCCTTCCATACGATCGCTGGTGGCTTACAACACAGATTCTAAAGTGATCAATACGCTGAAGACAAACGGCATCACACATGCTAATATTGTCCCACAAGGCGGCATCATCAGTGGATCATCTTCGGTTGTTCAACTTGATGCGTGGAACTGGGAAGATGCAGCTTATTCAGCCGACAAGGGTATACACTTGAACATGCCTCGCTTGTATGCGAGACCCAATCCCTATGCGGCATTGATGGACCAACGAGCTTCAACACAAGACCCTGTCAAGAAAGGTCTGGAAGAGATAGAATCCATCAAACAATTTTTCAGAGAAGCTAAAGCTTATGGTGCTGACCCAAATCCTTTGAAAAAGAATTTGAAATTAGAAGCTGTTCAGGGACTGTTTTCAAAAAAACAAACCCTCTATATTCATTGCGATGTAGTAAGAGAGATCCTTGCTGCGATCGACCTTAAAACAGAATTCGATCTTGAGGTTGTGCTGGTAGGTGCCAGCGAGAGTTATCAGATCGCTGATTTGCTCAAGAGAAATAACATACCGGTGATCATCAATCAAATGCATGCCTTGCCCACGCTAAATGATGATGGCATTGACCAGCCCTATCGCATACCTGCTGAATTACAAAAAGCAGGGGTACTGTTTGCCATCAATGATGAGGATGGTCAACATCGCGGTAAAAATCTTCCTTTCAATGCAGGAACTGCAGCAGCGTATGGACTGACCAAAGAAGAAGCCCTTGCTGCTATTACGCTGAATCCAGCAAAGATCCTGGGGATAGCAGACAAAACAGGTTCGATAGAAAAAGGTAAAGACGCAAACATCGTGATCAGTGAAGGCGATATATTAGATATGCGTACCAGCCTGATCAGTTTGGTAATGATCGAAGGACGTGTTGTTAGTTTGACCGACAAGCACAAACAACTCTATGAAAGATACAAAGTGAAGTATGGTCTGAAATAATGTTGCCGAAATCATATCAACATACATTCATTCAATAACTAAGGCGCCAGGTGTTCCACCTGGCGCCTTATATTTTTTGTCTGATCGATATGTCTGTTATCAATACCCCCTTACATCCTTCCCCTCAACAAAATTAATGAAGGCCCTATTCACCACCCTGTTGCCACCAGGTGTTGGATAATTACCGGTGAAATACCAATCACCAAGGTTATTCGGACAGGCATCATGGAGGTCTTCAATGGTCTGATAAATAACTTCAACAGGCACGCTCCCCTCAGAAGGCGTGATCAACTCAGCGATCTTTGCAGAAATTTCCTGAGGTGTGAACGGAGCATAGATCAGACGAACAAGATTCTCTGTATGCAGTTGATTTGACGCTTGCAATGCTTTGCAGCGCTGATATACATTATCTATTACCTCTTCGGCTCCCCTATCTTTCAGTAGTGCCAAGGCAGCCTTGAAAGCAATAAAATCTCCAAGCTTGCTCATGTCGATACCATAACAATCCGGGTATCGTATCTGAGGTGCAGAAGAGACGATGATGATTTTCTTTGGATGAAGTCTTGAAAGCATGCGTACAATACTTTCCTTGAGTGTTGTTCCACGAACAATGGAATCATCGATCACAACAAGTGTATCAACATTCTTCTCCACAGTACCATAGGTAATATCATAGACATGCTGTACCATCTCGGAACGATTCGCATCTTCCGTGATGAAGGTTCTCATCTTTACATCCTTAATAGCCACTTTTTCTACACGGATCTTTCGGTTGACCATTTCAGTCAGCTTCTCCTGATCAAAATCCTTTCCCCATGCCATGATCCGCTGAACCTTGATCTCGTTGAGGAAATCTTCCATGCCCTTGAGCAAACCGTAAAAAGCAACCTCGGCAGTATTGGGAATAAAAGAAAAAATCGTGTGCTTGAGGTCATTGTTGATGGCCTTTAGAACATTGCTGCTCAACCTGTAACCCAATCCAATTCTTTCACGATAGATCTTTTCATCATTTCCACGGGAAAAATATATTCTCTCAAAACTGCATGCCCTTCTCGGATATGGATCCAAGATCTGTTCTAC
This sequence comes from bacterium, assembly GCA_046303675.1. Lineage (GTDB taxonomy): Bacteria > Bacteroidota > Bacteroidia > Chitinophagales > Chitinophagaceae > Pollutibacter. The sequence goes on along the minus strand of JBKCFW010000212.1, from coordinate 10,893 downwards.
AGACCAGCTGCCATCGCTCTTTACGATCAATGCATTTCCCGGCATCAATTCTTTCACTTCATTTTCAGATACATTAAAGCTGGTGCGTATAGCTGCACGCTCTGAAGCAGCAACCACTACTTCTTCATCTATATAGTAATAAGCTGGTCTGATGCCATGCGGATCTCTGATCACAAATGAATCACCGTTGCCGATGAGTCCGCCTACATGATATCCTCCATCAAAATTGACAAATGCGTTTTTGAGGATGTTGGGAACTGACATATTCCCCGGATTCGCTTCATCATCCTTTACGATATGATGATGAACCATTTCCATCATCGCTGCCAGGTCGCTTTGCTTCTGAAAATCACCTGGTTCTATATTAACCAATCCGAATATCTCATCAGTATTAACAAGGTTAAAATTCCCTGCCAGCGCAAGATTTCTTGCAGGGATGATATCCCTTTTTGTGAAGGGGTGACAAAACTCCACATTGTTTTTTCCTTGGGTTCCATAACGTAAATGACCGAGCAATAGCTCGCCCATAAAGTTGAGATGTCCTTTCATCAGACCCGGATGTTTGCGAATATCCGGCTGAGACTTCTCCAATTCATTGATCTCCTTGCCCACCTGGGAAAAAATATCCGCGATTGCTTGTGTTGCAATACTTCTTAGGCGATGCATGAATGGATAGCCAGGTTCTGCGTTCAGTTTAACCGCTGCGATCCCCGCACCGTCTTGTCCACGATTATGCTGTTTCTCCATCAGGAGATAGAGCTTATTCAGGCCATACAGGGCCGTCCCCTTTTTTTGCTGGTAGTAGGAAAATGGTTTTCTTAACCGGATGAATGCAAGGCCGCATTCGTGTTTGATGGGATCACTCATAACTCGAAATGAGAAGAGCTAAATTACGCTGAATTAATAAGACCCGAAAATATAAAATCCAGGGGCAATCAGTTGGAAGCATAGTTGGGGAACTGCCTCCTCAATGACTCACAGTCCTGGTATTCCTTTTCCACTTTGATGTAGTATGTCGGGAGTTTTTCCTGGAACCACTTTTCAACAACCTTCTCCTTCTTCTCAGCCAATGCCCGCTGAGCAATCCTGTCGTAGTCGTCTCTCATATTCTCTCTGTGAGGCTCGGTCTTACTCTGGAGATAAACAATGCGTACTGCCTGTTTTTCCTGCTCGGCTTTATAGATCATGGGCTTTGAGTACTCACCCACCTTAAGTTCATTTAAATAAGGGACAAGGGTCTTGTCAAGTTCGTCAATGGTAACAAAATTACCCCCTTGACCACTCATGATCCCGGCAGTGAATTTGCTGTTCTGATCATCACTGTATTTTTCGACAGCTTCACCGAATGAAAGTTTTTTAGACACCAGTTTAGTTCGAATGGAGTCAAGTTTGTTGACAGCGACCTGGATATCTTCTTCCAATACCTGAGGGATACGAAGAATATGTCTGACAACTGCATCGTCACCGTTCCTGCTGACCATCTGAATAATGTGATAGCCAAATTTGGATTTGATCACCGGAGAGATCTGTCCTTCTTTTAAACGAAAAGCAGCATTCTTGAAATCAGGATCCCAATCTTTCTGGGTTTTGTTGATCTCAAGCCGACCACCCCCCTGTTTACTTCCAGGATCTTCTGAATAAAGCCTGGCCATTGTTTCAAAAGATTTTTGTCCAGACTCCACCTGCCTTTTGTAATCCGACAGTTCGTCTTGTACAAATTTCTCCAATTCCCTTCCAGCTTTAGGGTAGATCACAAGCTGGCCTATGACAAGTTCTGTTTCATAGAAAGGCAGACTGTCTTTAGGTATCTTATTAAAATAATCACGGACTTCGTTAGGTGTAATCTTTACATACTCTACAATTTTATCTCTCATTGACTTTGCGAGTCTGCCATCTTTGATAGACTTTCTAAAGTCATCTTTCACCTGGTAGATTGTTCTTCCGGCAATTTGCTCAAACGCCTCCTTGCCTCCATACTGCATGATAAAATAGCGTATACGTTGATCGAGTTCACTTTCAACCTCGTCATCAGACACAGGCAGAGAATCTTTTTCTGCTTGTAGAATGAGGGCTTTGTCCTGCATCATTTTTTCAAGAAGGATACATTGTGCGTTTTCCGGGAGCTCATTACCCTGACGCTTCATGTCGTCCATGTAATTGATGATGTCGCTCTTAAGGACAATCTTGTCGCCTACAATGGCAATGATCTTATCGGCAAGGACGCGAGCAGACTGAGCAGAAGCGGCGTTGACAAAAGCAACAACAAAAAATAGGATCAGTATCGGTCTCATCTTCATGATAATCATCTCAAATATGGTTTAATTCAGGATCATATGGACGTCCTGTTGCTTAAACTTTTCTTAAAAAGAATCAAGCGTTGTCCTAAAGGGTACGTTTAACTTCAGTTTCCTCAAACGCCTCAATCACATCCCCCACCCGAATGTTATCGTAATTCTTCACGGTGAGTCCACATTCCATACCTGCAGATACGTCCTTGGCATCATCTTTATACCTTTTCAAACTGCCCAGTTCAGCACTCTGGCCCTCTCCCTTTGGATATTCCACGATACCATCACGGATAACACGGATCTTGCTGTTCCTGGATATCTTACCATCGAGTACATAACAACCGGCAACAGTAGCTTTGTCAAATTTAAACACCTCACGGATCTCAACGTTGGCAACAATCTTCTCTTCGATCTTTGGCTCAAGCATACCTTCCATCGCACTCTTGATCTCTTCAATTGCGTTGTAGATGATCGAGTAAAGTTTGATCTGTACACCTTCGCCCTCAGCGAGCCTGTTGGCCTGCTGTGAAGGTCGAACGTTGAAACCGACAATGATCGCATCAGATGCAGTAGCAAGCAACACATCACTTTCAGTGATTTGGCCAACTGCCTTATGAACCACCTTAATCGCAACTTCCTGTGTAGACAGTTTCTGCAAAGAGTCACTCAACGCTTCTACCGAACCATCCACATCACCTTTGATGATGATGTTGAGCTCTTTGAAGTTTCCGAGCGCAAGACGCCTTCCGATCTCGTCGAGTGTGATATGCTTTTTGGTTCTGATACCCTGCTCACGCATGATCTGGGCACGTCTGGTCGCAATTTCTTTTGCTTCAGACTCATCCTTGTATACTTTAAATTTCTCACCGGCCTGAGGAGCACCATTAAGTCCAAGTATCAACACCGGAGATGATGGAGGAATCTCATCCACACGATTGTTGCGCTCATTCATCATCGCCTTGACCCTACCGTAGTATTGTCCACTTACCACCAGATCTCCCTGCTGTAAGGTTCCGTTCTGTACCAGAATGGTGGCAACATAACCACGGCCTTTATCAAGCGTTGCCTCGATAACACTTCCTGATGCTTCTTTCTTTGGATTGGCTTTAAGGTCAAGCAATTCAGCTTCTAACAGTATTTTTTCCAGTAGCTTGTCAACATTCAATCCTGATTTCGCAGCTATCTCCTGGCTTTGGAACTTACCGCCCCATTCTTCCACAAGAATATTCATCCCGGACAGTTGCTCATATATTTTTTGAGAGTTGGCTCCGTCTTTATCGATTTTATTAATGGCAAAGATCATCGGAACACCAGCTGCCTGAGCGTGGCTGATGGCTTCCTTGGTTTGTGGCATCACCGCATCATCGGCAGCAATGACGATGATGGCGAGATCCGTCACTTTCGCACCACGGGCACGCATCGCAGTGAATGCTTCGTGACCAGGGGTATCGAGGAAGGTGATTGATTTTCCTGAGGGAAGGTCCACATGATATGCACCAATGTGCTGTGTAATACCTCCTGCCTCACCGGCAACCACATTGGCATTACGGATGTAGTCAAGCAACGATGTTTTACCATGGTCAACGTGACCCATGATCGTAACGATTGGAGCACGTGGCCCCAGATCCTCCTCAGTATCCTCCTCCTCTTCTTCCTCCATTTCCATCTGCTTCTCCATGTCGATGAATTCCACCTCATATCCAAATTCGCCGGCTACAAGTTCGATGACCTCAGCATCCAGGCGCTGATTGATCGATACCATGATACCCAGGCTCATACATTTTCCAATGATCTCTGCGAAGTTTACATCCAACAAACTGGCAAGCTCACTTACACTGATAAATTCAGTGACCTGGATTTTCTCTTCCAACTCACCCTCTGCTCCTGCTTCCATCTCTTCGCGTTTAAGGCGACGGAGTTTCGACTTGGTGATCTTTGGCTTGGAACCACCGCCACCTGAAAGTTTGGCCTGCGTTTCCTTGATCTTATTTTGAATTTCTTTTTCGTCAATTTCTTTTACTTCACCACGCCTTACCATCTTAGGGCCGCCAACACGCGGACCTCCGCTGCGTTGTCCACCTGGTGCCTGAGCACCGCCTTTTTGGATGGATGGCTTGAGGCGATCTGCTTCTTTCTTCTCAATTGGAATCCGCTTGCGTTTTCTCTTCTCATCGGCAGCTCTTCCTTTTTCTTCTGTTTCAGGAATCAACTCGATCTTTCCAATGATCTTTGGACCTTCCAACTCGGGTGCGTCGATCTTCATGATCTCAGCTTCAACAGGCTTTGCGGGAGCTTGTGACTCTTCTTCCGACACAGGTTCAGCAATGGGCTCCGGTGCCGGCGCTGCAGCCTTTTTCTTCGCACCTCCACGCTTCGGACGTGTGGAAGTGTCGATTGATTCCAGGTCTATTTTGTCAAGGATCTTCGGACCATTTAATTCAGGAGCATCGATCTTGATCACCTCAGGCTCTGCAGCAGGTTCAGTTGTTTTCTTTTTGGTTGACTTAGGTTCAGCCTCTGGCGTTGGCACTTCCTCATCACTTTTCTTCTTGGTAGTTTTCCCTTTCTTGAAAACAATCTCTTCTTCATCTTTTTTCTTCTTTGCATCTGCTGCTGAGCCTTTGGGTATTTCTATAGCATCACTCTTTGCCTTCGCAGCCTTATCAGATGAAAACTCCTGCTGAAGCGAATGATACATTGCCTCAGTCAGTTTAGAAGTGGGCTTCAGATCATCTTTACTGAATCCTTTGCTTACAAGAAAGTCCACCAACGTATCCTTACCGATGTTGAACTCCTTGGCCGCAGCCATTAACCTGGGTGTGTTTGATTCTGACATTTATCCTCCTTAAGCTTTTATGCTCTTTCTGTTTACAAAAATATCTGATCGATTAATCCTTCTCAAACTCTGACCTTAAGATATCACGCAATTCATCGATGGTCTCTTTTTCAAGATCTGTTCTGCGCTCCAGTTCGGTAGCCGTCAGATCAAGCACGCTGCGCGCGGTATCACATCCGATGCGCTTGAGCTCTTCGATGATCCATGGTTCGATCTCATCAGTAAATTCATCAAGATCGATATCGTACTCTGCCATTTCGCCTTCGTTATCACGATATACATCAATGTTGAATCCTGTGAGTTCTTCAGCAAGCTTGATGTTGACGCCCCTTTTCCCGATAGCAAGTGAGACCTGGTCAGGAGCCACAAACACTTCAGCACGTTTTCCTTCATTATCGATATTCATTCTTGTGATCTTTGCAGGCGTCAATGAACGCTGGATCAACAGTTGAATATTGTTCGTGAAATTGATCACATCAATATTTTCATTCTTCAACTCGCGAACGATGCCGTGGATACGGCTACCTTTCATACCTACGCAAGCACCTACCGGATCGATGCGGTCATCATAGCTTTCAACAGCTACTTTAGCACGCTCGCCTGGCTCACGCACTATCTTCTTGATCACGATCAATCCGTCAAATATTTCTGGTACTTCAATCTCCAGCAATTTAGCCAGGAAAGAAGGATGTGTTCTGGAGAGAATGATGACAGGAGAGTTGTTTTTTAATTCCACCTGCTTGATTACAGAACGTATGCTTTCACCTTTCTTAAAATAATCTGCAGGGATCTGCTCGGTCTTGGGAAGGATCAACTCGTTGCCGTCCTCATCAATAAGCAGCACCTCTTTTTTCCATACCTGATAAACTTCAGCATTGATGATCTCTCCTACACGGTCACCATATTTCTTGACCAATGCATTCTTCTTAAGATCGCCAATACGACTGGCAAGCGTTTGCTTTGCAGCTAGTATTGCACGACGACCGAAGTCCATGATGTCCACCTCTTCATACAACTCCTCACCAACTTCAAAGTCGGGCTCGATCTTAATCGCTTCACTGTATTCAATTTCCATGAGTGGATTCTCCACAGCACCATCCTCAACGATCATACGGTGGCGTACGATCTCAAGGTCACCTTTCTCGGTATTGACAATAACGTCAAAACTCTCATCGGATCCGTACTTTTTACGGAGCAGTGTTTTGAATACATCCTCAAGCACTTTCATGAGCGTGGGACGATCAATATTTTCAGCCTCTTTAAAGTCCTGAAATGATTCAATCAGATTGATACTTGCCATAACATATGCATTTATTGTTCTTGTCTTTTATTGTTAGAATACTACTTTTACTGTTGTTGATTTGATCGCATCAAAAAGGAGAACATGCGAAATAACTTCCTTTTTTTTGCCTTTGCCCTTTTCCTCCTCAACCACAATGCCATCAGCGTCTGCAGCGATGAGTTTTCCTTCGATCACTTTTCCCTCTTTGAGTTCCACTTCTACCAACCGACCTACATTTTTAGTGTACTGACGGTTCATGGACAGAGGTTCTTCGATTCCGGGTGACGAAACCACCAGACCAAAACTTCCATCCTCATACAAGCCAGTCTCCACAATTTGTTTATAGAGCGCCCGGTTCAGCTTAACACATTTATCGATCGTGATACCAGCATCACCATCAACAAATACACTGATGTTGTTTATCGGCCTTATGTCTACGGAGACCAGAAAAAATGCTGGCTCTGATGCAAGGAGACCCTCAACCAGTTTCTTTATCTCTTGTATTTTTCCCTCTATTGCCATGGTCCGTGAAATAAAGAAGGGAACGATACCGTTCCCTTCATCTGTTTCATTCAGGTACAAATGTAGCACTTCTGACTGAAATAGCCAAATTTGGCGGTTATGACGTCTGCAATCAAGATCATCGCAGATCATGACAAAGATCATAGAGTCGACTACTTAATCCATTAACTTTACTTCACAACAATTTCAAAATATGTCTTCCCCCGACAACCTGCAGGATTTTTACAAGGAAAACAGAAAGTTGATCACAGAATATCTTGAAACGAGACTGGAGATCATCAGACTAAAAACAATCGGTGCACTGGCGCGTACATTAAGCATGCTGATCCTGGTAACCCTGATCAGTTTCATGGTATTGTTTTTTATACTCTTTTTGGTGATCTCTTTTTCCTGGTACATCGCTGGTGTAACCGGAAGTGCATCCATTGGTTTTCTCAGTGGTGGATCAATATTTCTGCTGATCATGCTGATCTGCATCATATTTAGAAAACCATTATTTCTTAACCCACTCATCCGGTTGTTTATTCACACAACAACCAAGGAGGAAGAGGAAGAATATTAAGCCATGGGAAAGACAATCCGTAATGTACAGGGACTCAACAGGGCACTTCAGGAACTGCGCAAAAAACAGGCAGATCTGGAAGCTAAAATGGATGAAAACTTCCAAGACCTAAAAGGAAACTATTTCAGCATGACCTTGAATTCAATCTTCGGGAATAAAAAGAGTCAGACCAATTTTTGGGCAGATATGGCAACCCGATTCATGGAAAGCGAAAAACTACAACAGGCAGTAGGATCGATGGTATCATCGCTGGCTGATAAGGTGGGGGAAGCGCTGCACCCGAAAAATAAATAGGGATGAGGCCTGCCTGCCGGCAGGGACAGGGGACGAGGGAAATAAAAGGGACTAGGCCTGCCTGCCGGCAGGCAGGGACAGGGGACGAGGGACGAGTTAATACAACTCAACTCTCTCAACTTCTCTCAACCTCGCTCAACCTCTCTAAACTTCTCTCAACTTTCTCAACTCTCTCAACCTCTCTAAACTTCTCTCAACTCTCTCAACTCCCTCAACCTTCCTAAACCTCTCTAAACCTCACTCAACTTCCTCAACAGTCCCCACAGAAGGCATAACTTCGCACAATGCTCCGATACATCCTCCTAACACTCGCTATATATTTTGCTTATCGTTTTATTGTGGAGTTGGTGATACCAATTTATAAAACCACCAAGCAGGTTAAAAAACAATTTGAAGGAATTAAAGAGCAACAACGTCAGTATCAGGATCAACAAACCGGCCCACAAGAGCAACATCAATCCAGGAGCAAGATCAATGATGACGATTATCTTGATTTTGAAGAGATCAAGTAAGCTCTGAAGACTCAACATTCTCAATTGCAACTTATCTGATACAGTTCTTTTTGTACTTCTAATTTCATTTGCTGCATTCATAATTATCATGCGCCAATTATGAATGAAAAAACAAAGGCCATCTCAGTTGAGATGGCCTTTGAGTATCATTGTTGTGAATAGACTATGGCATGAACCAAGGCTTCACTGTTGGTGCATCAGAACCACCAGTTACAGCTCTCCAGTTCTCATAGTTACCATCAATTTCACTCTGAGGATAAGTAACTCTATAGAAGTTAAGACCTGGGCTAGTGCTTCCCAATGCTACACTTGGAGTTGCGTAATTAGTTCTACGTGCGAGTGTCCATGCATCCATTGGCTGATGGAACAGCGCGATCCAATGTTGCTTGTAGATCTGGCTCAATGCAGTAGCAGAGTTGCTGCTATAATCAACAGCAGCGTTGCTCATCATAGTAGCCAACTCCACAACAGTTGGAGCAGCTGCAGGTTTTCCAACACTCCAAATACTTGAACCATTGGCCAACTTGTACCACATCTTAACATTTTCTGTGATACCAGACTCATAGTTTGTCTTAGCAGTTGCTGCGTTTGCAGTAACCCCACCAATTCCTCTGTTGTAGATCTCAGCTTTGATAAAACTGATCTCAGAACCAGAAATAAATACCAATGGGAATGTTTTATCTGCAGTGTAGTAGATATGAAGTGGAGAGTATACATACGCTGCGCCACTTGGAGTGAATGTCGTAAGCCTGTCAAGGTTGTATGGATCATTCTTTCCTTCATTTCCAATTTCAGCAGTAACGTTGGTTGGAGGATTTTGCGGATATGGAGACCATTTGCCCATAGCATTTGGTTCGAAAAGGATTCTACACCTCAAGTCGAATATTCCAGAACCTGAAGAGTCGCGGTTAGACGCCATTGCATCCCACATGGTTGTACCCATACGGATGTAGTTATTACCCCTGTACATTCCATTTCTGTCAAAAACAAAGTTGGTAACAGTACCAGGAAACAATCCATAAACATCAGCCGGTGCGAGCAATGGTTTTGTCAATGCCTCTGCGATGATGGTGTTTGCAGTGCTTGCATCTTTTGCATGCAGCACCATTGCATATTTCAAACGAATTGAATTTGCAAATTTGGTCCACTTTGCAACATCACCTGCGAACATCGTTTCAGAAGAACCAATAGAAACCTGAGAAGCATTGGTAGTAAAATTATCTACCGCAGTTTTCAGTTCAGCGAGTGCATCCTTGATGATGTCAGCCTGAGGATCATACTTCGGTCTGAAATACTCAGAAGAAGTGAATGCTTTAGCAGCATCGAAATATGGCATATCTCCATATACCATGGTTGTTCTCAGTGTTTGAAAAGCCATGATGGTTCTTGCCATGTTCATAACATTCGACATGTTGGCTGCGGCCTCATTTTCTTCGATCAACTGAGACAGTTTCCTGTAGTTAGCCAAAGCAGCGTAGTAATTATTCCAGCTACCTCCATTCATGTTGTCCAAACGGAAACCTGTTGCAGCGTACATGGCTGCCAGCTGTGAGTTTTGATATACAAATGATGTAACAATTCCACCACCGTAATCCACCGTACTGGCAACAAGACTGTTGTACAGTGCAGGGATAGAAGCTTCATAGACCTTGTTATCCCATGATTTATTGATGTCGCCGAAATCTTTCTCACAAGAAGAGAAGGCAACAGTGATCAACAGTGCCATCGGCACCATTGATCTTGTTATTGTTTTTAGAAAATTCATAGTCGTATAATTTGAGTTGGTTGTTAAAATTTAGCCCTGACGGTGAAGCCAAACTGTCTGAAGCTTGGGAATGCAGACCACTGCAAACCTTGAGCGTTACCAATACCGTTGATGGCTTCTGGGTTCAGGTTGTCAGGCAAGCTTGAGTAGATATACCCAAGATTTCTTCCAACCAAAGAAAGAGAAAGACCTTGGAATATTTTTGCTTTGCTTACAATGCTCTGTGGCAGATCATAAGTTAAAGAAAGCTCCCTGATCTTAACCCATGTATTCTCAAATACAGACAAACTTCTTGCTCTGTTCAGGTGAGACCAACCTGCATACATGTTACCATATTTGTAGAGGTAGTGAACAACCCTGTCGTTCTCTCTTCCATCAGTTACATTGTAACCATCAAGGATAAGACCATGGTTTGCAGTTGATCCATCAGGATAAGTGTATGGAAGACCACCACCATTTCTTTCCTTCAACGTTTCCATCAACAAACCACTTCCCATTGCAGTTGCATGGTCAACAGAGTAGATGTCGCCACCTACTTTGAAGTCGATCAAGCCATACAAAGAGAATCTTTTGTATCTGAAAGTGTTTCCAAGACCTCCGGTGAATTTCGGCATAGCGTTACCGATCTTAACTTGCTCATTAGTGATCAAGTATTCAGTTCCGCGAAGGTTACCAGATCCATCATAAATGTTTTTGATCTGCTTGTTGCCTTTGCTGTCGCGCAAGAAGTCAGTACCATAGATAGCACCATACTTGTCGCCAGGAGCAACTTTCATAACCACACCGAGGTTACCGAAGATATCTCCCAACCACTGCTCACGAACACCAGGAG
>JBKCFW010000211.1:0-2983 GCA_046303675.1 bacterium | reverse complement strand
ACGTTGGGGATTGAATAATGCCAAGATCACCTGCTATAAGTTCCGAACTATGGACAAAACAAGTACAGAAACGGATGATGAAGGAAATTATCAGCAGACGGTGAAAGATGATCCTCGGGTTACGCGTGTGGGGGCATTCCTTCGGAAAACCAATCTTGATGAAATCCCGCAGTTCTATAATGTACTGCTGGGGAACATGTCGGTAGTGGGCCCCCGGCCACATCCCACTCCATTGAATCTGGAATCGATGCACACCGTAGATAATTACATGCTTCGACATATTGTACTGCCTGGTATCACCGGATGGGCGCAGGTAAATGGGTTGAGAGGTGAGATCAGGAAAAAATCAGATATGCAGAAACGGGTGGACTTTGATCTTTACTACATTCACCGCTGGACATTCTGGTTGGATTGTCAGATCGTACTGCAAACGATCATCAATTTTATCCGCGGAGATCAAAATGCTTATTAATCATGCGCAGGTTTTTTGCGATAGTATATCTTTTGGTTAGTAATGTTGCGTTTGCACAGGTTATTTGGGAAAATCACCGAAGTGAGGTATATCCGTATGTATATCGGATGGCACAGAAAGGCTTTATTGAAGTGGACGATGTAACCCGTCCCGTTAGTAGGCAGCAGATCTATACGTGGCTGATGGAATTAGAAAAGGCCCCCCTTTCTGTAGTGGAGAAAAAAGAGCTGGGATTTTATCTACAAGAATATACTCCATTTGGTTTTGGAGATTCCAGTATTGCTCGTTTTGGGAAGAACGATGCAAATGGGAGGTGGCGTTTGCTGAGTATGGGTTCAAAAGATTTTGAAATGCATATAGATCCTATTATCTCAGCAGGTTATGTTTCGGGAACAGCAGGATCTTTTCGGCAGGTGAGTAATGGAGGGCAGTTCTGGGGTAAGGCCAAGCGCTGGGGATTTCAATTGTATTATAGAGACTATACCGAAACAGGTTCAGGTATAGATGCGTTTCGAAAAGAAAGTCCAGAGCAAGGTATAGTTCGCATTGGAGAAGTGAAAGCAAAGCAGCAAAATTTTTCAGAGATCCGTGGGCATTTGTCGTACAGCTGGAAAAACGGAAGCTTAAGTTTCGGAAAAGATCAGTTTCTCTGGGGGTATGGTGAAAACGGTAGAACGGTGTTAAGCGATAAAGCCCCTTCGTATGCATATCTGCGCTTTGATTACACTCCATTCAAGTGGATGCATTTTCAGCAGATTCACGGCTGGTTGAATTCCAATGTAGTAGATACCGTTCGTACCTATGGAACAGGATCCACTGGGGTATTTGGAGATGTTCGCCAGATCTATCGCCCGAAATTTTTAGCTCAGCATTCCTTGACCTTTATCCCTATCCGGGGGTTATCCGTTGCCGTTGGGGAATCTGCTGTTTATAGTGACAAATGGGATCCAATGTTTATGATTCCGTTCATGTTGTATAAAGTTTACGATAATAACCGTTCTGGTTATAATATCAATGCAGGATCAAACGGACAACTATTTGCGCAAGTCAGTTCGCGAAACCATCTATCGAAGACTCATATGTATTCTACATTGTTTATTGATGAGATCCGCATCAGCACCTTGTGGAACGCATTGAAACGGCGTGCTCAAGTAGGGTTTAATTTGGGATTCAGCGTAACGGATGTATTGTTGCCTTATTTAACTATTGGTGCTGAATATACCCGCGTGAATCCATTCGTTTACCAAAATTTTGTTCCTACCCAACGATATACCCACCATGATTATTTTTTAGGCGATTGGATGGGAGCCAATGCGGATAGAGCACTTGCCTTTGTAAAATATACGCCCATACCAAAATTGCGTTTACTAGCACGGGTGCAGCAAATGCGCAAAGGAGGTGAAGGCACTATTGCGCAGCAGTATTTCGCGGAGCCACAACCCTCATTTTTATTTGACCTACAGCAAAAAAGAACAGATGTTTTTTTTCAAGCTAATTATGAGTGGTTGAATAATTTGTATTTCAATATTTCACTTGAGTGGAGATCCATTAAGCCTACGCAAGGTATGGTTACCACACAATCGTTGTCACAGGTAGGGGTGAGCTATGGATTGAGATGACGGGAGTTTACTAATTCTTTTCATTAAACCGTTACACAAACTTGAATCTATGTAAATTAGCGAATTAGTCAAATCATTATGCGTATTCTGTTTGCACTCCTACTCGTTAGCGTTTCTTCTTTCGCTCAGATCGATCCAAAAAATATTACTATTGCCCGCGATAGCTATGGCGTTCCGCACATCTTTGCCAAAACTGATCCAGAAGTATCATACGGATTGGCATGGGCACATGCCGAAGATGATTTTAAAAGTCTGCAAATGGTAGCACTACCCGCCAAGGGTATGATGGGCAGAGCATTAGGTAAAGAAGGGGCAGCTGGTGATTATGCTTTTGCCTTATTTCGTTGCCGTGAGATCACAGAAGAAAAATGGCATACGCTTTCCCCTGATTTCATAAAATTACTCGAAGGCTATGTACAGGGGGTTAACGATTATGCTAAAGCACATCCGGAAGAAGTGTTGGTGAAAGGGTTGTTCCCACTCACGATCAAAGATCATGTGGCCGCATCCGTATTGGCATTGACCGTTTTCAATGGAGGGGATAGAGCTTTACGATCCGTCTTCGGGAATACGATTCATCCTTTGATCGAATTCGAAAAAAAAGGATCGAACGGTATTGCCATACATCCTTCTAAAACCGCCACTGGCGAAGCTTTTCTGGCTATCAATGCACATCAACCGAATGAAGGTCCTCAAGCGTTTTATGAAGCACATGTAAATAGTGAAGAAGGATGGAATGCACTTGGTGGACTACTCGCTGGCGGACCCAGTATTCTGCATGGAGTAAATGAAAACCTCGGCTGGGCACATACCGTGAATCTCTGTGATCGTTTGGATATTTTCCAACTGCAGATGAATCCAGAAAATAAAGATCAATATCTTTTCGACGGGC
>JBKCFW010000210.1:0-2929 GCA_046303675.1 bacterium | reverse complement strand
ACGTGTTACCGGTTCTTCCTCCCATGATAATTTTGTGTCTTTCAATAATATTTTCAATCCGCTCTTTACAAAGCTGTCTTCATTTGCGCAACAATTGAATCAGGGTGCCAAAGATGAAGATGGAGGAATTAGGAAGTCCTATTCTAATGCTGTAAGCGACGTGAACACTGCTATTGATAAATTTCTCGGCGAACATCCTTCTTCACCCGTTTCCCCTTTTTTACTGTTGGTTACTTTACAACTTAATGATGATCCTGTTTTGCTGGAGAAGAGACTATCTAGGCTCTCTGCTTCAGCCAAAGAAAATTATTTTGGCAGGGCAGCTACGAAAGTTGTTGAAGATGCAAGATTTGGATCAATCGGTTCATTTGCACCAGAGTTTACCCAACAGGATCAAAATGGGAAAGAGATAAGTCTCTCCAGTTTTAAAGGGAAATATGTACTTATCGATTTTTGGGCTAGTTGGTGCGGACCTTGCCGTCAGGAAAATCCAAACTTGGTGAATGCTTACAATAAGTTCAAGGATAAAAATTTTACCGTGTTTGGTGTTTCGCTGGACAGGTCAAGAGATGCGTGGTTAAAGGCGATCAAAGATGATCAGTTGAATTGGACGCATGTCAGTGATCTAAAATTCTGGAGCAATGTTGTGGCTGTCAAGTATAAGATACAGAGTATACCCCAAAACTATTTGCTTGATCCTGAGGGTAAAATCATAGCTAAAAATCTTCGCGGACCTGAATTGCATTCCAAGCTGGCCCTTTTGTTAAAGTAGTTTTTATACATAAACATCTTCTATCAGAAAATATTGCGTCTCTTCATTTTCTGCTAACGTGATGGATAGAATATTAAATCGTATCCATTTCAATGGTGGGTTAATTCTTATATATTCTGTACCCGCACTTATGAAATGATATAGTTTTTTTCTGTCAACCAGTTCCTCAGGGTATCCAAATGTGTTGCTTCTTCTTGTCTTGACCTCAAAAAAGTGAAGTACATCATCCTTGGTTGCGATCATGTCGATCTCAAGTTTTCCATACTTCCAGTTTTTTTCACTGATCGCATACCCGTTTTCGGTCAACCACTTTTCTGCAAGTTGCTCACCTAATTTCCCTGTGTCATTATGCCTTGCCATGAATAGTTATTTTAATAACTTCGAAGCTAACAACCTGAAATTTTTAAAATAGTGAAATGCACCAGCTGATTGGTAGAGTTCAACATTATTCTTGGGGGGGAGATATCTACAT
Organism: bacterium; assembly: GCA_046303675.1. Taxonomy (GTDB): domain Bacteria; phylum Bacteroidota; class Bacteroidia; order Chitinophagales; family Chitinophagaceae; genus Pollutibacter. Next base: position 1,685 of record JBKCFW010000210.1, on the reverse strand, counting down.
TCCTCGACTTTTATCACTACAAAATCCAGAAAAACAGCCTTTTGCTGAATACTGGCTTGGGGTGCACCCCGGTGGAATATCAGAGGTGTTATTAGGTCAACATGCTTTCACCACCCTTTCGGCCTTGATCAATTCTGACAAGAAACGTTATTTGGGGGTGGAAGTGCTGTCTGCATTTGGAACACTACCATATCTTTTTAAGGTGCTGGATGTAAGGGACATGCTTTCAATACAAGTACATCCAAGTCGATCTGCTGCTGAACAGGGATACAACCGGGAAAATGAAGCGGGCATCCCCCTTGATGCACCTAACCGGAACTATAAGGATAAGAACCATAAGCCTGAGGTGATGGTGGCGCTCAGCGACGATTTTTGGTTGTTGCATGGCTTTCGTCCTGATCTGTCTGAAACATTAAGTAATTACCCATTTTTAGCCCCATTTAAAGCTGTTTTTGATCAAAGTGGCATAAAGGACTTGTATACGTTGTTAATGGAATTGTCTCAGGAGGAAGTTGACCGGATAATCGATCCTTATGCCAAGGAGATTCTTCCAAAATACATGAAGTCAGAGATCAACAGGTCATCACCAGATTTTTGGGCTGCCAGAATGATCTCAAAAATGGATAAGGAAGCCCAGCACTATGATCGGGGCATTTTTTCGATCTATCTCCTCAATATTGTTCATTTACAGAGGGGGGAAGGAATTTTTCAGGGTGCTGGAATGCCCCATGCCTATTTGGAGGGTCAGAATATAGAACTGATGTCAAATTCAGACAATGTTCTGAGAGCCGGACTGACGAATAAATACGTTGATATTCCTGAATTAATCAATAACACCAATTTTGTTCCAACATATCCCAAAATAATACAAGCAGACTTAAACAAAAAGTTGCAGGAGTACAGATGTCCGGTTCCTGATTTTACATTATTCAGTTCAACCTTGAAAGCCGGTGAAAAGCAGTCTTTTAATAGAGGGTTGCCACGAATCTTATTTGTTGTAAGCGGTCGAGGTCAATGTTTAGAAGATATCAGCATGGAGATCTCCTATGGTAATGCTTTTTTCATTGGTGCCGAAGAGAATATTACCATCACTACAGAGCAAGGTCTTTCGTTTTTTATGGCTTCTGTCCCCGGCGTTTAATCCGGCATATTTGGTTTATTTTGTTGCTATACACATCATGAGGATAACTGTATGCCAGATTTCTTGAACGGGAGTATTAAATCATTATTTTTGTTGAAATTGAGCACATGAAATTTTCAAAACATACAATTATTCCAATTTTATTACTGGTCTTGATAGCGGCATTATACCGCGCAATTCCCGGTCGCCCTTGGGGTTTTGCTCCGCAATTTGCCATGGCCGTGTTTGGTGGAGCAATAATAAAGGACAGGAAACTTGCCTTATTGTTGCCAGTTTTATCATTGTTGATTTCAGACCTTTTGTATGAATTCCTTTATCGTTTTAATATCTCTGAAATAAAAGGCTTTTACGAAGGGATGTGGGAGAATTACATGATATTTGGATCATTGACCATTATAGGATTTTTTATTGATGGGAATAAGGTTCCCTCAATCATCAAGGGACTTATTGCAGCTCCAACTGTATTCTTCATCATTTCAAATCTCCTCACTTGGGCAGGTAACGGTGGTTATCAACGACCAAAGACTTTTTCAGGGTTGATGCA
>JBKCFW010000209.1:0-7671 GCA_046303675.1 bacterium | reverse complement strand
CCCTTGCCTTTGTGATATGCTCCTTCATTCAAGAGCAGTTCGGCTTCTTTAAGTTCTATTAAACTATAGTTTGGAAATTCCTGCTTTATGTCAGATAGATCATAGAGCATCTTTTCGTCTTTTGGTCCACCAACTTGCTCATTCAATCTGTTGTAGTGAGTATGATTTTTACTGAAGGCTTCCATGATGATGTATCCACCAGGTTTTAATAATTTATCCAGCCGTTGATGGTAGATCTTTCTTTTATCCTCATGAAAATGAGCAAATATCAAGGCAATGACATCGAATGATTCCTCTTTTGGTTGAATAGATTTATGAGATTCTGCAATCTGGCGGTTTTCCTCGTCCCTCGTCCCCCGTCCCTCGTCCCCAATCTTTAGATTGGTGAAAGTTTCAACATCAGCAATATCATACTTAATAGCTACATTATTTTTTTGCGCGAGCTTTTCTGCTTTTTCTTTTCCTGATTCGCTGATGTCAAATGAGGTAACACTCCAACCAAGCTTTGCTGCAAATACACCATTTCTTCCTTCGCCATCAGCGGGCAGCAAGATCTTCCCGCAATCCAATTCGGACAGCTTTTCTGCGAAATATTCATTAGGCTCTTCCCCATATGCATATTCTTCCGCACTGTATCGTTCATTCCAGAAGTCCTTCATTACTCTGATATTTTTTCATCATTGGTCTTGAGCAAATGTTCTTCGATCACTTGTTTGAATACATGTTTAGGGAAGGCGCCCGGCTGCATTTTGGGTTCTCCATTTGCATCGATGAATAGAAATGATGGTATACTCTGTATTCCGAAAACCGCCGATAATTCCTCTTCAATATCGGTATTAACCTTATAAATGACCAACTCGTCTTTGTATTCTTCAGATAACTCCTCAAGAACAGGAGCAACCATTTTGCAGGGTCCGCACCAATCTGCATAAAAATCTATGATCGCAGGTTTTTCTCCTAGGTATTTCCACTCTTTTTCAGTTTCATAATTAAAGATCTTTTCCTTAAAATCCTGTGTGGTCATTATTATTGTTGCCATGATAAAATATTTCTGACACAAAGGTATTCAGTATTGTTCTTGAGCATGGTGATCATTGTCACAGTTGCGGCCTAAAATTAATTTTCTTAAATTGAGAAACACCTGTTAAATCAACTGCCTACATGAGAACACATTCTTGTAATTTGTTAACTATTTGCTTTTTTGCTAGCATTTTATTTTCATGTCGTAATGTAGAGACTCAATCTCAGGGAAAATTGCTTAGCGGCAACTACTGGAAAAACCAGGCCTTGAATGATATCATGCCATCATGGAGAATGCATGCCAAAGATACGCTCTATGGGGCCTTCCATACCAATCTCGATTCTGCATGGAAGACATTTGGAAGCAACAGTAAGTATCCCAGCATGTTGGCCAGACATCTCTTCAGCTTTTCTGTCTCCTATCTCCTTTCTGGGAACGATCAAGATTTAACGATAGCAAAAGAGACAGTAAAATGGCTGATCGATCATGCATGGGATCAACAGTATGGTGGATGGTATGATGAATTGGATGAAAAAGGAAATGTTGTAAGGGATACGAAAAATATGTTCGTGCAAGTATATACCATAACCGGACTGACCATGTATTATTATGTAACAAAAGATAGCCTTGTCAAGAAATATATTGATATGTCGAATGATCTGATTCAGTCCAAAGCATGGGATCAACAGCATCATGGCTTTTATAATGAGATGAAACGCGATTGGACGATCAATGACAGCAACAAGGCATTTGCTTCACAGATCACGCCGGTTTCTGGATATCTGATGTATCTCTATGCCGCTACACGCGAACAAAAGTATCTGGATCAAATTGAGAAGATCGTGAATGCCACTGCAGAGAACATGATTGATAAAAAAACTGGCTGGGTACTTGAATATTTTGACAAAGACTGGAACTACTTGACATCTGGTGACGAAAGCTCTGAAGTGAACATTGGACACAATATTGAAACGGCTTGGATGTTATTAAAGACATATGGATTTACGGGCAAGAAAGAATATTTGAATACTGCAAAGACATTATCTGAGAAGATCTATGAATCAGGTGTGAGCAAGGATAAGAGATTTTGGTATACCGGCGTTGGGTTGAACAATCCAGCTTTGCATACGGAAACTGCATATTGGTGGATTCAGGCATATGGCAACATGTTTGATTTATATTGGCATCATTTTTCAGGTGACAACAATTATATCAAAGGTTTTGAAAAAGGTGCATCATTTTGGGACCGTTACTTTATCGACAGAAAACATGGAGATACATACACGGGTGTCGACAGCAATGGTATAGTGAAAGATGCAACAAAAGCAAATCGCTATAAGACGTCCTATCATAGCATGGAGCACTGTTTGGTAAACTATCTTGCATTGAATCAGTGGGTAAATAATGAACCGGTTGAATTGCATTTTAACATACAACAATCAGATGCAGGCGATAGACTATACCCGGTTCTGCTCGAAGACAGTGCGATCATGATCAGCGAGGCAAGATTGAATAACACAACTCATGATAAGCTTCAAATTGATGGGCAATCAGTCGTTTTGCCTTCATTGAAAAACTCCCCGATCACTGTTGTTCTCAATACAGCAGCATCACAAAAAAAATAGTATATTCATTTAAACATTATTCTAACCCTTAAGCCAAACGAATCATCATGACCCCATCACAAAAATTTCTTACTAAGCTTGGATTGAAAGAGCCTCAGCCTCAAGAGACTGAACAACAATCCAAACAGATCAATCAGCGAGAAAACAACAGAAGATCTTTTTTAAAAAATAGTTTATCGGGCGGACTTCTTCTTGGTGGGGCAACGATGTTATCGCCCATAGAAGATGTTATTGCACAAAGCACTCAGAAAGTAAACAGATTTTCTGCACCCGCTGACCTCAAGATAACCGATATGCGTTTTTGTGTTGTTCAACACCAGAAACCGATCATCCGTATCGATACAAATCAGGGTATATACGGACTTGGCGAAGTGAGGGATGCTGCTGATGAGCGCTATGCACTGATGTTGAAGAGCAGGATACTCGGACAGAATCCTTGTAATGTTGAGATGCTGTTTAAGATCATAAAAGATTTTGGGGGACATGGTCGTTTGGCCGGAGGTGTTTGTGCGGTTGAAATGGCACTTTGGGATCTATGTGGTAAAGCATACAATGTACCGGTCTGGCAGTTGCTGGGTGGTAGATATCGTGATAAAGTGAGACTCTATGCTGATACACCTGAGTCTGCAACAGTAGAAGAATTCAAAACTAAGATCAAGCACAGACTTGAGGTACAGGGCATGACCTGGTTGAAGATGGATATATCGATCGCGCAGATCAAGAACAAGCAAGAAGGTCTTGTGAATGCAGATTTTTGGGGCAAAGCATTGAATCAATGGAGTGGAAGTTATATGGAGTATGCCAATACAAAACATCCATTCACTGCCATACAGATTACTGATAAGGGATTGGATGAAATGGCAAGAATTGTTGATGAGGTAAGGGCTGTAGTTGGTTATACTATTCCACTTAGCTCAGATCACTACGGACATTTTGATATCAACAATGCCATTCGTTTTGGTCGAGCTATTGAAAAATACAGACTCGCATGGCTTGAAGATGTAGTGCCGTGGGAATATACTTCACAATACAAGCAGATCTCTGATGCTTTGGAAACACCGATTCTGACTGGAGAAGATATTTATCTATTAAAAGGCTTCAAGGCCTTGATCGATCAGCGTGCAGTGGATATCATCCATCCTGATCTCGCTACTTCCGGAGGCATACTTGAAACCAAACGCATCGGTGATTATGCAGAAGAAAACGGAGTTGCCATGGCAATGCATTTTGCAGGAACGCCTGTTTCTTTTATGGCCAATGTTCATTGTGCTGCTGCCACACAGAATTTTCTTGCACTGGAACATCATTCATTGGATGTTGACTGGTGGGATAGTTTGGTGAAAACTACCGATGGCAGAAAATTGTATGAAAATGGATTTGCGAATGTGCCATTGACCGCACCAGGATTGGGCATTGAGTTAAATGAAGAGGAAGTGAAGAAGCATTTGAATCCAAAACAAAAATCATATTTCGCACCAACTCCTGAGTGGAATGATCAGCGGGCACATGACCGTACATGGAGTTAGTTTAAAATCACACTGATGAAAAAGTCTGTATTCCTATTGGCAGGAATTCTGTTCTTGTCTGTTTCTGTTCGCGCACAGCGTGTAGGAGCTAGCTCAGATTATATCAAAACACTTACCTATCAATGGCAGGGGCCGCGTTTTGAAGATGGCAGACCACATGTGCCGGATATTATTATTGAGCGACTACAACATTGTACGCTTGAACAGATATGGGGTTACATGGAAGGTAAAGGGTATAGAAATCAGATCGAGAAGAATTGGATCATTTTAAAATCTGGCGAGACCATGACGGGTCGTGTGGTTACTGCTCAGTATATGCCGTCACGCCCGGATCTGGATACTGTAGTAAGAAAACAAGGAAGATCGGAAGGTCGTTCACAAAAAGGAGGTATTAATAGTTGGCCAATTGATGTGCTCAGGCAAGGTGATATCTATGTTGCAGATGGCTATGGTAAAGTAAAAGATGGCACACTGATTGGATCAAGCTTGGGAAATGCCATTTACGGGAAGTCTGGCAAAGGCGTTGTCTTCTATGGATCAGTCAGAGATATGCAGGAGCTAAAAGATACAAAGGGTTTTAATGCATGGGTAAAAGGTCATCATCCTTCTTACATCAAGGATATGACATTAACTTCTATCAATTCTCCTATACGAATTGGAGAGGCTACAGTGTTTCCCGGAGATATTTTGTTTGCGAATGATTATGGTGTTGCCTTTATTCCTGCACATCTTGTAGAGGGGCTTGTCAAAGATGCTGAATTGGTTGGATTAAAAGATGAATTTGAACGATACTTGTTACAACAGGCCAAGTACCCTACAGGAGAAATACATGGCACCTGGAATGAAAATATAAAAAAAGAGTTTCTTGCCTGGGTTAAGCAATACCCTAGCAAACTTGCGGTGAGTATCAAAGAAATTGAAGAACACATTTCCAAGTAGTAGATGAAGGATCTTTTGTTCGAAACAAATAAATCAGCCTTGATTCAAACTTTAGTCATGTTTTTATAACCAAAAACTAAGAAGCTTTATGCCCATATTTATTTCATGGGAAAAATGGCTTCTCGTGGTGACCGAAATAATACCAGTCCGTCATCACCTATAAACAAGTCTCCTTTTTTTTGGCTCGCTTTACTAATGATCGCAAGCTTGTTTTTACTGCCTCGGTTGTTCAATACATCACCTGAAGGAAAAGAGATCAGTTGGCAACAATTCAAGACGCACATGCTTGATACAGGAGCTGTAGAAAAACTTGTTGTTGTGAACAATGAGCGAGTCGATGTTTTTATAAAAAAGAATAAGCTCAATGATCCCGAATTTAGCAAGGATGTAAAAAAATCTTTTGACAATTCCTTTAAGCAAGGCCCACATTATTGGTTCACTATAGGATCAGTTGAAACATTCGAAAATAAAATTGAGGAAGCCCAAAAGAAAATTCCAGAAAACCAGCGTGTTCAGATAAGTTATGAACGATATACTAATTCATTTCCTGGCATACTGAATTTGATTTTACCATTATTGCTGTTATTCTTGTTGTGGCGAATGCTTTCCGGTCGGTTGTCCAGCATGGGCGGTAGCGGACCTTCAATATTTAATTTTGGGAAATCTAATGCGAGGCTGATTGAAAAAGAAGCAACACCAATCACATTTGAGGATGTAGCCGGACTGGAGGAAGCAGAAATGGAAGTGAAAGAGATCGTAGAGTTTTTAAAATCTCCTGAAAAGTTCACAAGAGTAGGTGCAAAAATTCCTAAAGGAATTATTTTAGTTGGTCCACCTGGTACCGGCAAGACCTTGCTTGCAAAAGCAGTTGCCGGAGAAGCCCAGGTACCATTCTTTTCTATTTCAGGCTCTGCCTTTGTTGAAATGTTTGTTGGAGTTGGTGCATCACGAGTACGCGATCTGTTTAAAACGGCAAAAGAGCGAACACCCTGTATTGTTTTTATAGATGAGATTGATGCGATAGGACGATCAAGAGGAAAAGGAGCCTATCTCAGCGGATCGAATGATGAGCGAGAAAGCACATTGAATCAATTGCTTACCGAAATGGATGGATTTGATACCAACAGTGGGGTAATTGTATTAGCAGCAACAAACCGTGCCGATCTTTTGGATCCTGCATTGCTAAGGCCGGGAAGATTTGACAGGCATATTTATCTCGAGCTTCCAAACGTTAGAGAACGGGAAGAGATATTAAAAGTCCACATTAAAAAATTATTACTGGGAGATGATGTTGATCTAAAAATTCTTGCTTCACAAACTCCGGGCTTTTCCGGGGCTGATATTGCCAATATCTGCAATGAAGCGGCGTTGATCACAGCAAGAAGTGGTAAAGACAAGATTGGGAAGACCGAATTTTTTGAAGCGATTGATAGGATCGTAGCAGGTCTTGAGAAAAAAAGTAAGATCATCTCTCCAAAAGAAAAATTGATCATTGCCCATCACGAAGCAGGGCATGCTGTAGCAAGTTGGCTGTTAAAAAATGTAGATCCGTTGTTGAAGATCTCGATCATTCCGAGAGGAAAATCTCTGGGTGCTGCATGGTATCTTCCCGAAGAAAAAAGTATTCGATCTGAATCTGCATTTAACGAGCATCTTAGTGCTACACTTGCAGGCAGGGCTGCCGAAGAATTGATTTTTGGTGAAGTATCATCCGGGGCGTTGGATGATCTGGAAAAAGTGACTAAGGAAGCATATACGATGGTTGTTTATTATGGGTTTAGTAAAAAAATTGGTCCTGTGAGTTTTTATGATTCGACAGGACTTTCACAGAATGGTTTCGTAAAGCCTTACAGCGAAGAGACCGGGAAGTTGATGGATGAAGAGGTCAGGTTGTTGATCTCAACATCCTATGAGCGAACAAAACAGTTATTGGCCGCACATAAGGATGAGCTGGTCAGGGTTGCAGAATTATTGTTAAACAAAGAAGTAGTGTACAAGGAAGATATTGAAAAAATATTAGGAAAGCGAGAAGAGGCGCATTGATCGGTCTTACAAGTGTATGTTGTGTTAATATTTCATCCTGTTAAAAAAGAGATTGTATATTAGGGCTGTATTAATATCCAATCCATGTCAATTAAGTTCCTGCCCATTTTTCATCAACCCCTCCGACTTCTTTTTCTTTCAACTTTTTCGTTTATTTTTTTGTCTTGTGACGTAAGCAGTCAAGTTGAAAGCAATAGTCTGTCAGGAAATGTTGTAAAGATCATCGACGGCGACACTTATGATATTCTTTTGAACGGGAAACAAACCCGGATAAGAATGTTTGGTATAGACGCCCCGGAGAGAGGGATGGATTATTATCGTGTTGCTAAAGAGTATCTCGGAGAGTTGTGCATGGATCAAATCATACGTTTAGAAGTGATCAATACTGATCGATACGGCAGGATGGTGGCTAAATCATTTTTGCCTGATGGACGAGAATTGGGCGCCGAAATGATCAAAGAGGGCATGGCCTGGCATTTCAAACGGTATTCGGATGATGAATCTCTGGCGCAATTGG
>JBKCFW010000208.1:0-7284 GCA_046303675.1 bacterium | reverse complement strand
GTATCTTCCTGACGAATTCCTGTGAGCCAATACAAGTCACTGTTCTGAACAAACGGATACAGTGCATCACCATTGGTAGGGAACTCATCGTTGCTGTTAAAGATGGCTATACTGTTCTTCTCCATTTGGGCAACAAACTTTTTTCTGTTGTCAATGAAGATCTGTGGATTGATGTGTTCTGAATGCATGATATAAGATTGATCTTATTTTTTCCTTGGCTAAGGTACTTTAATTCAGGAATTAACGATGAAACTTGCACTGTTTGTGGGTTCTCATTTCTCTCGCGTTCTGATCTGCTGCTGCAATATGAATGTTCAGATATCCCCTTCATCCGCAAAGCTGTAATATCCATCCGTACTTACGATGATGTGGTCCAGCACATGGATATCAAAGTAACGGGCGGCATTTTTGATCTTGACCGTGAGTTCCTGATCTGCCCTGGATGGCTTAAGGTTTCCGGATGGATGATTATGGCATAATATCAGACTGACGGCATCTTCTTCCAGGGCTTTTTTGAGTATGATCCTCGGATCTGCAACCGTGCCAGTGATCCCACCGGAGCTGATGATCTCAAAATGCATGATCCGGTTTGCCCTGTTGAGAAAAAGTACAGCGAACACCTCATGGGGGAGGTCCATCAATTTGAATTGCAGATATTTTGCAACAGAAGCGCTGCCGGTGATGGTTTCACTACTCAGGTGCTCATCAGCGATCCGTCTTCTTCCAAGTTCAAGTGCAGCCTGTATGATGATGGCTTTTGCCATTCCTATGCCTGATGTTTTCATCAGCTCCCTGATCGAGGATCTTGCAAGCTCTGCCATTTTATTATGACTCCTTTCCATCATTTCCAGGGCAAGGTCCATGGCCGTTCTATCCCTTGTGCCATTTTGGATCAGTATCGCGAGTAGCTCCGTATTGCTGAGTTGTGAGGCTCCTATTTTCCTCAATTTTTCCCTTGGTCGTTCATCCGCCGGCCAATGTTTAATTTGTTTCATGGTTGTTTTTTTACCGACAACGCTTGTTGTCATCGAAGTTTTGCACACATCAGTTCCTTCAAAAGGCCTGTAATCACTTACTTTTCCACTTTTGTTCAACTTGCTTCATCCACCCTTTTAGGTCGCTCTTCTTTTGTTATCTTCGCTGCATTCAAATCATTTTATGCAACGCGTAGGACCATCCTGTAAAATTTTCTCCGGAGCCAGTTCTCAATACTTGGCAGAAAAGATCGCCACCGCATATGGAGGCAGTCTCGGTAAGATCAGTATTCAGAAGTTTAGCGACGGAGAGATCCAGCCAATTTTTCTCGAAAGTATACGAGGCGATTATGTTTTCCTAGTGCAAAGCACGTTTGCACCGGGGGATAATCTCCTTGAATTGCTGTTAATGATCGACGCTGCAAAGCGTGCTTCTGCCTATAAGATCATCGCCGTGATCCCGTATTTTGGATATGCCAGGCAGGATCGAAAGGACAAGCCAAGGGTGGCCATTGGGTCGAAGTTGGTCGCCAATATCCTCACTGCTGCCGGCGCTGACAGGGTGGTGACGATGGACCTCCATGCCCCCCAGATCCAGGGGTATTTTGATATTCCGGTGGATCACCTCGACAGCTCGGCAATTTTTATACCCTACATCAGGGATCTTCAGCTGGAAAACCTTACCTTTGCGGCCCCCGACGTGGGAAGTGCGAACAGAATTCGTGAGGTTGCCAGCTATTTTAACGTCGAAATGGTGATCTGTGACAAGCACAGAAAGCGTGCCAATGAGATAGCGAGCATGGTGGTCATAGGAGATGTCGACAACCGGGATATTGTGCTGGTTGATGATATCTGTGATACGGCAGGCACCCTTACCAAAGCGGCCAAATTGTTGAAAGACAAGGGCGCAAGAAGTGTGAGGGCCTTGTGTACGCATCCTGTGTTGAGTGGTAACGCATATGCCAACATTGAAAACAGTGTCTTAGAGGAGTTGGTGGTGTGTGATACGATTCCGCTTAGGGGACAATCCTCCAAGCTGAAAGTGTTGAGTGTTGCAAATCTTTTTGCGGCAGCCATCAAAAACGCCTACGAGAACCAGAGTATAACCAGTCTGTTTATACATTCTCAACAGAGAAATAAATAGTGGTTGACTCACAAAGCAGTCATTTTTTAAACACTATACAATGAAAACGATTACAATCGAAGGACAATTGAGGACCGAAACTGGCAAAACAGCCACCCGCCGGTTGCGCTCTCAAGACCTGGTACCTGGTGTAATTTACGGGGGTGCACAAGAAGTTAACTTTGCAGTAAACTCACTTGCCCTGAAGCCTTTCATCTACACGCCTGATTTTCAACTTATTGAAGTGAAGCTGGGCGGGAAGGCATACACCTGCATTCTGAAGGATCTGCAATTTGACAAGGTGACTGACAAACTCACACATGTTGACCTGTTGGAACTTGTTGAAGGAAAGAAGGTTTCTGCAACCATTCCTCTTAAGTTTACCGGTACAGCTGCTGGTGTAAAAGCCGGTGGTAGGCTCGAGATCAGACTTAAGTCTGTAAAAGTAAAAACCGAACCAAAGTACCTCAAAGAAAATATCGAGGTTGATCTTACCAATTTGGAATTGAACCAGAACATTCGTGTTCAGGACATCGTGACTAAAAATTTTGAGATCATGAATTCTCCAAGAATTCCGATCGCTTCAGTTACCATGACGCGTCAGTTGAAGCAAGAGGAAGCTGCTGCACCAAAAGCTGCCGCTCCGGCCGCTGCTCCGGCCGCTGCAGCTGCGAAGAAGTAACATCACTGTTTTATCTTTATGGCCCTGCGATGGTTTCGCAGGGCTTTTTTTATGGATAAATTTCTCATAGTAGGATTAGGGAATATTGGTGCCGAGTATGAGCATACCCGTCATAATATTGGATTTGATATCCTTGATCACTTCACAAGAAAACATCAGGCTGAATTTATTTCAGACCGATTGGCGTTCAGGGCTGAGGTGAGCATTAAAGGAAGAAAAATCATTTGTATCAAGCCTACCACGTATATGAATTTAAGCGGCAGGGCGGTGAAATATTGGTTGGAGAAAGAAAAGATTGATGTTGACAAGATGCTTGTACTGGTTGATGAGCTGGCTGTTCCCATCAATAAAATAAAAATAAAGCCTGCCGGTAGTGACGGTGGACATAATGGATTGAAAAGCATTCAAGAGTCACTGGGGTCTGCAAAATATCCACGCCTTCGGTTTGGTATCGGCAATGACTTCCCTAAAGGACGCCAGGTTGAATATGTCCTCAGCCGTTGGGATAAAACAGAAGAAGATATGGTGGCAAAAAAAATTGAACAATGTTCTCAGGCGATTGAGAATTTTGTTTTTATCGGATTGGAGAAAACAATGGCAGCAGTTAATCAGCTTGAATTGTAAGAAACGCAACTTCTTAATCGTAAAGTGGTTTCTACAAATCATTGTGCTGCTTTAATAAACATGATACAGTCAGTTTAAATCATACATCAAATGAAATTTTTTTGCATAGGTAGAAATTATGTTGCGCACGCGAAGGAGCTTGGAAATGAAGTACCTGATGAGCCAGTGATCTTCATGAAGCCAAATTCTGCTTTACACCAAATTGCCAATCCATTTTATTATCCTGAATTCACCAATGAGTTGCATTATGAGTGTGAACTTGTAGTGAGGGTCAGCAAAAATGGAAAATCGATCGAGGAGCGAAATGCTTCCTCTTACTATGATTCAATTTCTGTAGGTATTGATTTCACGGCGCGTGATATTCAGAATGAATTAAAAAAGAAAGGTCTGCCGTGGGAGAAGGCGAAAGCCTGGGATGGTTCGGCTGTGATCGGAAAGTGGCAGCCGATCACAAAGGAAATGGACATGAAAAATATTGAATTCTCACTCAAAAAAAATGGTGTGGTAGTTCAGCAAGGCAACTCCGGCAATATGATCCATGCTGTAGACAAGATCGTTTCACACATCTCCCGATTTTTTTCACTCAACATTGGCGATGTCATCTTTACAGGAACTCCTGCAGGGGTGGGAGAGTGTGTTGTTGGAGACGAGTTGGAGGGATTTCTGGGAGCTGAATCATTGCTTAACATATCGATCAAGTAAGTTTTCAATAACGGTGTGTAAAGTCATTACATTGTCTGTATTTTAATTACGCTTTTTTCACGCAAAGTTCCGTAGATTAGAAGTAATATAATACTGAACAAATGACTGAAGCTGGTTTGCTGAAAAAGTTGAATAATCGTTTGCTATTCCGACTTTTTCTTCTTCGTTCCTTGCCTGCCGCTTTTTTCTCAGGAGTAAAAATGGGAAGGGTTTCTGCTGATGCTGCTGAGATCATTATTCGGTTTAGCTGGTTCTCCCAAAATCCATTCAGATCGATCTACTTTGCCTGTCTATCAATGGCTGCAGAAATGAGTTCTGGCATTCTTGCGCTTGTGCATACGAGTGTAAAGCGTCCGAAAATATCCATGCTGGTATTGGGTGTTGAAGCAAGTTTTCAAAAGAAAGCTGTTGGAACAATTCGATTTCAGTGCAATGATGGACGTGTCATTCAACAGGCTGTGATGGATGCAATCAGAACCGGACAGGGAACTCTATGTGATACCATCTCAATAGGAGTTGACGAGCAAGGCAGTAAAGTTGCAGAGTTCAAAGTGAGATGGTCTTTCAAGCAAAAAGAAAAATAATAGTATGAAAATATCATTTCACGGGGCTGCAAGGTGTGTCACGGGTTCAAAGCATTTGCTTTCGCTTAGCAATGGCAAGAAGATCCTGCTTGATTGTGGAATGTTTCAGGGGATGGGGAAGGAGACAGATGCATTGAACCGCCATTGGGGTTTTGAACCGCGCGAAGTAGATTATTTGGTACTCTCTCACGCACACATTGATCACAGCGGACTCATACCCAAATTGGTCAATGATGGTTTCAAGGGAAAGATCTTTTGTACTCCTGCAACACGAGAGTTGACTACAGTGTTGCTTGAGGACTCAGCCCGTATCCAGGAAGATGATATCAAGTATGCCAATAAGAAAAGAAAGTCAGAGGGCCAACCTTTCTTAAAACCATTGTACACAACGGAGGAAGTTGCGAAATCGATAGATCAATTTCAAGTGGTTCACTACAGGGAATGGTACAAGATAGAAGAGGGGATTGAACTTAAGTACACGGATGCAGGTCATATCATTGGCAGTGCTTCCGTTCATCTCAGAATCACAGAGGGAGACAAAAAGCAGCAGATCACATTCAGTGGAGATGTTGGACGGTATCGTGATGCGATCCTTAAATCGCCGGAAGAATTTGAACAGGCTGACATCATCATTTTGGAATCAACTTACGGGAACTCACTGCATGATCTGCATACGCCTACACCTGACAGTATTCTAGAATGGATCGATAAGATCTGTATAAAAAAGAAAGGGAAATTAATCATCCCCGCATTCAGCGTAGGGAGGACGCAGGAGCTCTTGTATTCGTTGAATCAGCTTGAGCTTGAACGTCGACTCCCTGATCTTGATTATTTCGTTGATAGTCCGCTGAGTGTTGAAGCGACCGAGATCGTAAAAAAATATCCTCAGGATTTTAATTCGCGGATCAGAAAAGTATTGGAAAAAGATGAAGATCCTTTCAGGTTTGCCGGAATGCAATACATCAAGACGGTGGATGAGTCGAAAATGTTGAACTTCAGAAATGAACCCTGTGTGATCATTTCTGCAAGTGGTATGGCCGATGCAGGAAGGGTGAAGCACCACATCAGCAACACCATTGAGAATTCTAGAAATGGCATACTGATGACTGGTTATTGTGAACCCAATTCACTTGGTGCAAGAATTCAGTCCGGACGAAAGGAAGTCAATATTTACGGCGTCGCACATGAAATACATGCTGAGGTGGGAAGTATCAGAAGCATGAGCGCGCACGGTGATTATGAGGATCTCTCTCAATATCTTTCTTGTCAGGATCCTAAAGCTGTCAAAAAATTATTTGTTGTGCACGGAGAGTATGAGGTGCAGGTGGATTTTAAAGAACGATTAAAAAGGAAAGGGTTCACTGATGTTCAGATACCGGAAATGCATGAGGAATTCGGACTTGGATAGGACTGTTGGTTCTCAGCGTTTACCAGCTGCCGCCGGCACCCCCGCCACCAAAACTTCCACCACCGAATCCACCAAAACCACCACCACTGCTGCCACCTCCGAATGAGCTTCCACCACCACTTGGGAAGAACCATATTCCACCGGGGCCGCCTGAGCTGTTGTATCCCCTTCGATGGTAATGACCACCACCACCACCTCGTCTGATAAATCCAAGGATCAGGAAGATAATGATGATAATGATCACAATAGGGGGAGTATCTTTTTTCTTTCTTTTGTGATAATCTGCTGGCGCGGTGTATTCACCGGCTATAGCTGATATGATCGCATTCGTTCCTTCATCAAGTCCGCGATAGAAATCATTCTCCCTGAAGTTGGGTGTGATATCATTATCAATAATACTTTTTGCAATGGCATCAGGCAAAGCACCTTCAAGTCCATATCCGGTTGCGATCCATATTTTTCTATCGCTCTTGGCAACCAGAAGCAACACGCCATTGTTGAACTCTTTGTTGCCGATGCCCCAGGCTCTGCCTAGTGCGACAGCATAATCGGAGATGTCACGATCGCCTGTTGTTTCAATGATGACCACGGCTATCTGTGATGAAGAGGAATCATCAAATGTTACCAGTTTTCTTTCCAGCGCCTCTTGCTGATCTGCTGCAAGCGTGTTGGTGTAGTCAACTACGAGTCGAGGCGGACTCGGTTTTGCAGGCAATTCTTTTTCTATTTGCCCGAAGACAGTAGAAATAGATATAACAAGGAGTAGTATGGTTGCTAACTGTTTGATCATTTTCCAAATACTATGCCATCTTCCAATTCATTGTTGTCTGCCTTGTCGTAAGGAAAATGTGTTTTAAGTGCTTCACCTATATCAGCGATGATCTTCAAAATACCATCAAGGAAATGTTGCTCATGAAACTCTTCAATAATTTTATTCACTTCATTGAGCCAAAATTCCTGTCCTAGTCTTTTATGAATTCCTTCATCTCCATAGATCGCAAGTTGCCGGTCTTTCATAGCGATATAAATAATAACACCATTTCGGTCTTGGGTATTATACATTTTTAGTTCGCTGAATAATTCAATGGCCCTGTCAACCGGATTGATGAATTTACACCTGCTTTCAATGAACAGACGGATCTCACCACTTGTTTGCTTCTCAGCAAAACGGATGGCTTGCACCATCC
>JBKCFW010000207.1:0-4880 GCA_046303675.1 bacterium | reverse complement strand
GGATCGAGTCCGCTGAAAGGCTCATCTAGGATGATCAATTTGGGTTGATGTACTACGGTGGTTACGAATTGAAGCTTTTGGCTCATGCCTTTGCTGAGGTCTTCCACTTTTTTGCTCCACCAGCTTTCCATGTGAAATTTGATGAACCAGGATTTGATATGTTCCAGTGCCTCTTTTTTTGAGAGTCCTTTTAATTGAGCCAGGTAAAGCGCCTGTTCGCCTATTTTCATTTTTTTGTACAGTCCACGCTCCTCGGGCATGTATCCGATCAGCTGATTATCACGCAGTCCTTCAAAAGCTTTTCCATTCAGTGTGATTGATCCTTCATCAGGATAGAATATACCGGTGATCATCCGTAAGAGGGTTGTTTTTCCGGCGCCATTCGGACCAAGGAGTCCAAATACAGATCCTTGCTTGATCGTGAAGCTGATGTCATCAACCGCTTTTTGTCCGGAGAAATATTTTTTAAGGTGATCTACTTCCAATATGTTGCCCATAGCCTAGTTTATACTGGCAAATTACATTGAAATCTTAATTGCCTGTGTTTCTAACCCGACTAAGTTACCAAGGGAATTGTTAATCAGGCGCTAACTTGTTGAGCAATTGCTACTGCAACCCGTTGTCCATCCATTGCTGCACTCACGATACCTCCGGCATAGCCTGCCCCTTCAGCACATGGGTATAGATTGCTTATTTGAGGATGCTGCAGCGTCTCTTGGTTACGCGGAATTCTTACAGCAGAAGAGGTTCTGCTTTCCGGAGCAATGATGATCGCTTCCTCGGTGTAGTATCCCTTCATTTTTTTTCCAAATTCCTTGAAGGCTTGTTGCAGAGAAGTATAGATGAATCCAGGGAGTACCTCTTTCATGTTCACTGAGTTTACTCCCCTCAAGTATGAATTTTCCGGCAGTGTTTGGGATGTTTTCCCATTCACAAAGTCTGTCATTCGTTGTGCCGGTGCTACAAATTTTCCACCGCCTGCTGCATATGCTCTACGTTCTACCGATTCCTGAAAATGATGAAGTAGAAGGTGGGTGGATAGTGCAGAGATATGTTTTGATGATGTCGTTTGTAGGTATTGCTGTGCATCTTCCAGGTCAACCTGGGCTACCATGCCTGAATTGGCGAAGGGATTGTTTCTTTTTGACGGGCTCCAGCCATTGACCACCAGTTCATCTTGTGAAGTGGATGCGGTAGCGATGATGCCACCCGGACACATGCAAAAAGAGAAAACTCCACGTTTATTTATCTGCTCTACCAACTGATAGGCAGCGGGAGGCAAGTAGATTTCGCGATGTTGTTCAACCGGACAATGATATTGAATAGAATCGATCAGTGCCTGAGGGTGTTCTATGCGAACCCCCAGGGCAAAAGGCTTAGCTTCGATCAGGATCTTTTTTCTGTCGAGCAATAAATAGATGTCTTTTGCGGAGTGTCCAGTTGCGAGGATATAATTATCTGCCTTAAATGTATTTCCGGAAGCACAAATGATATGTTTTATGGAGTTGTTTTCGATCATGAGGTCTGTCATCTTCTCGTTGAAGTGGACCTCTCCACCTGACTCAATGATCATGTTTCTGATCGACTGTATGATTCCCGGAAGTTTGTTTGTGCCGATGTGTGGGTGTGCCGTATACAGTATTTCCTGGGTGGCGCCGAATTGCACCAGCAATTGCAGTATTTTTTCTACGTTTCCTCTTTTGGTGCTTCTTGTATACAATTTCCCGTCACTGTATGTTCCTGCACCCCCTTCTCCAAAGCAGTAATTGCTCTCTTCATTGAGGATACCCTCCTTATTGAGTGCTGCGAGATCCCTTCTTCTCTCCCTGACATCCTTCCCCCGTTCAATGATGATCGGTTTGATGCCCTGTTGGATGAGTTCCAGGGCGGCGAAGAGTCCGGCCGGACCAGCCCCGATGATCAATGTTTGTTTTGGAGCATGACGTACGTCTGGAAAGTTGTAGGAGGTTGGTGGAACAGGGTCAAACGGTTGATCGATAAATGCATTTACCCTGAGGTTGATCAATACACTCCTTTTTCTTGCATCAATTGATTTTTTGATGAATTGAAAACCAGTAATTTTTTCTTTGCTGATGCCAAGTTGGTTTGCGATTTCACTGATGATCACAATAGATTGTGTTGCATCACTTGGTGAAAGCTGCAAATGTACCTGTTGCTGCATGGAAGGCTTTGGTTAGAAAGGCAGGTCGTCTGAAACACCGTGCTGACTCTCAGGATCAGGTGAGAAGGCAGGAGGGGTCTCGATGGCGCCGCCACCGCTAGAGCCCATGCTCATCTGCTCTATTCTCCAGGCATCCAGGTTGGTGATATAATTGACCTGGCCATTTTTTTCCCAGCGTGAACCTTTTATATTAAAGTGAACTTTGACGGTATCGCCTATGTTGAAGCGATCGAGGATGCTCGTTCTGTCTTGGACAGTTTGGAACTTTACAAAATTGGTGATGGTGCGTCCATTGATATCTTCGTTGGTCTCAACAACAAATTCCCTTGTTTTGAACGTAGCACTTCTTTGTACTGTATCAAATTTTGCTACGATTTTACCTGTAAGATCGAATCCCATGATAATATACTGTTTGGGCGAAGTTATCATTAAATTGGTGGAGTTGTAAAAAGTTTTGAAAATAACAACCTCCGGGCCAAAACGTACTGGATCAAAGGTGATTTGTCGGGCTTATCTCCATTATTATCCAGTCTGAATGAATCTATTTCATTGATTGTTTGTGATTTATATCTTTCAGTAATTTTTCTCTTTAAAATAGATTTTTTAAAGTGTACATTGGGAATCAGTCCGTTATCTTGAACGAACAAGAAAAGTGGGGTATAGGTATCTTATAAATTGTTTTTTCTCTTAAGAAAATTCACTGAATTTACAATGGACTAGAGCGCAATATTTCCATACAAATATTATGGCATAATGTTTAAGCTCTTCTATGTTTTTCACTGATTTTCAGGGCGGAAATTGAGGGAAAAAAAGTTCATTTGGCTAGTGTAAAATATTGTGGAATAAAAAATTTTTTTATTTAAAAACTGAATATATATTCGCCGTCTGTCTTGCCATAGCGACAAAAATCTTCCTTGTGGAGAAACAACTGTTAAGCCGGCATTTCAGAACAAAAAGGACCTCAATAAAAAGAGGAAATTTGAACGTTTGGATTAGTTTGAAAATGTGAGTTGTCAAAAGTCCTTCCATGCGTTTTCTGTGAAGAGTGAGAAGTCGAATTCTATTAAACCTTAACTTTTAAATTGCTTAGCAACTGATGGAGAAGCCTTTTGATAAAGTATGGAGCAATTGTCTGGCAATCATCAAAGACATCGTAGAGTGGCAACATTTTAAAACCTGGTTCGAGCCGATCAAACCGGTGGCAATAAAAGACAACGTTCTTACCATACAAGTTCCAAGTCAGTTTTTTTACGAATACATCGAAGAGCATTACATCAATCTCCTGGCAAAGACATTAAAGAGAGAATTGGGAAAGGATGCGAGATTGGAATACAGGATCATGGTGGACAGCGGTAATGATAAGTCCAAGCCCTTGACCATGGACATCAGTGGACAATCATTCAAGAGCTTTTCGAACAACGAGATGGATTTTCCGCTCGTGATCAATAATCATGTAAAGAATCCTTTTGTTATACCTGGCCTCAAGAAGATGCAGATCGATTCACAGTTGAATCCGATCTATACTTTTGACGCCTTTGTAGAGGGAGATTGCAACAGGGTTGCCCGCAGGGCCGGTAAAACGGTTGCTGAGAAGCCTGGAGCAACTTCATTCAATCCATTGTTGGTGTACGGTGGTGCCGGATTGGGTAAATCGCATTTGATACAAGCCATCGGCAACGAGGTAAAGAGACTTCATCCTAATAAGGTGGTGTTGTATGTAAGTTCAGAAAAATTCATCAATCAGTTTCAGGATCACAGTCGTAATGGCGCGATCAACGATTTTATTCACTTCTATCAGTTGATCGATGTTTTGATCTTGGATGATGTTCAATTCTTCAACCGTGCGGAGAAGACACAGGATGCGTTCTTCGCTATATTTAATCATCTGCATCAGTCCGGCAAGCAGCTCATTTTGAGTTCCGACAAGCCACCGAAAGATCTTGAAGGTTTACAGGAGCGTTTGTTGAGCAGGTTCAGGTGGGGGCTCAGTGCTGATCTTCAGGTACCTGATTACGACACCAGGGTAGAGATCTTGGAGAAGAAGATGAAGAATAATGGATTGGATCTGCCCAAGGAGGTAGTGAAATATATTGCTTATAATATTCAGAATAATGTGAGGGAGTTGGAAGGCGCGTTGATCTCATTGTTAGCGCAATCGTCACTCAACAAACGCGAGATCGATCTTGATCTGGCGAAGAAGGTGCTGAGGAATTTCATCAAGACCTCTTCCAAGGAGATCACGATCGATACCATTCAGAAAATGGTGTGCGAGTTCTTTGATTTGCCATACGACAGGTTATTGCAGAAGACAAGAAAGCGTGAGATCGTACAGGCCCGTCAGATCACCATGTATTTGGCTAAGATCTTCACCAAAAACTCTTTGAAGACCATCGGAGAGCATTTTGGAGGAAGAGATCATACAACTGTTATCCATTCATGTCAGACTGTAAAGGATCTGATGGACACCGACAACATGTTCAGGGAAAGTGTAATGGAGTTGCAGCAGAAGGTTCAGTTGGCTGCGATGTAACAGCGTTTCATCTTACTTGTATTTTTCTTTTGGGGATTGCTCAGTCTTTAGTAAATTTGCCCTCCCTGAAACGAAGGTTTTTGGAGGTGGGGTGGATGAGTGGCTGAAATCAGTAGTTTGCTAAACTGCCGTACGGGTAACTCTGTACCGCGGGTTCGAATCCCGCCC
>JBKCFW010000206.1:0-11765 GCA_046303675.1 bacterium | reverse complement strand
TCCTTGCTGAACACCTTCGCCACTGACATCACGGGTAATCGAAGGGTTGTCGCTTTTCCTGGCGATCTTATCAATTTCGTCGATATACACAATTCCTTTTTCAGCAGCATCTATATCATAATTGCATACTTGAAGCAGTCGTGTCAGTATACTCTCAACATCTTCACCCACATAACCAGCCTCTGTAAAGACGGTGGCATCAACGATTGCAAATGGAACATTCAGAAGTTTAGCGATGGTTTTTGCCAGCAGGGTTTTACCTGTTCCGGTTTCACCTACCATGATGACGTTGCTTTTTTCAATCTCTATCTCTTCTGACGCGTCTTCTTTTTTATTTCTTGTTTCGGAGGATGATTGGTTAAGTCGCTTGTAATGATTGTATACTGCTACTGCCAGAATTTTTTTTGCTTCATCCTGACCGATCACATACTCATCGAGGTGTTGCTTAAGTTCAAGTGGTTTTTTGATCGACAGTTTGTAGCCCGATTTACTGTCTTGTTTTGTAACGAGTTCCTGTTGTACAATTTCGAGTGCGTGGTCTACACACTCCTCGCAAATGTGACCTTCCTGTCCGGCTATGAGAATTTTAACTTCATCACGGTTTTTACCGCAGAATGAGCAGTGAAGGGTTGTTTTTGCCATGATCAGTGGTTGTTTGTTTTTTACCTGAGTGATACAGGTTCGTGACTAAAGTTTGTTGACGATGCCATCAACGATACCATACTTGATCGACTCTTCCGCATTCATCCAGTAGTCTCTGTCGAAGTCCTTCATCACTTTGTCAAATTTCTGACCACAATTATCTGCCAGTATTTTTGCGCCCAGTGTTTTGATCTTTTTGATCTGTTCAGCCATGATTTCCAGATCTGCTGAAGTACCTTGTCCACCTCCTGATGGCTGATGGATCATCACTTCTCCATGCGGGAAGATAAAACGCTTGCCTTTTTCTCCGCCACTGAGCAGAATAGATCCCATGGAAGCAGCCATCCCCATACAGATGGTAGAAACCGGCGAGGAGATCATTTGCATGGTATCATAAATGACCATGCCGCTGGTGACTACACCACCCGGACTGTTGATGTAGAATTTGATCTCTTTTCCCGGGTCAACTGACTCAAGGAACATGAGGCGGGCAGTGATATCCTTTGCAGATTTATCATCCACCACACCCCAGAGGAATATTTTTCTTTCTTCTATGAATTTCTTGTCGAATCTGGCTCCAGCCATCATGTTTTCCATCATTCCACCATTCTCTTTTGGCTCTTCATGTTCTTCATCCATACGATGCCCGATGAAAAAAGTATTGTTTGATTTCATGATCATTTCAGTTTAGGCTTTCTTTTGTTTTTTAGGATTCAATATCAACACTTCGTCAACCAGTCCGTATTCCTTCGCTTCATTCGCAGTCATCCAGAAGTCCCTGTCAAAATCCTTTTCAATTTTCTTGACAGGCTGTCCACTGTGCATTGATACTACTTCATACAATTCCTGTTTGAGTTTTTTCACCTGTGAAACAGTGATTTCAATATCGCTGGCTTGTCCACCTGCACCCGCACTCGGTTGGTGCATCATGATCCTTGAGTGTTTCAGTGCGGTTCTTTTACCTTCTGTTCCTGCGCACATGAGCACTGCTGCCATACTGGCTGCAACGCCAATGCAGATGGTAGAAACATCAGGGGTTACATACTGCATGGTGTCGTATACGCCCAGGCCGGAATACACAGAACCACCCGGACTGTTGATATACATTTGTATATCACGCGTGCGGTCTGTGCTGTCAAGGAAAAGTAATTGTGCGGTGATGATGTTAGCGATCTCATCCGTGATGGGATAACCTAGAAATATGATGCGGTCCATCATCAACCTGCTATATACATCCATTACGGCCACATTCATTGGTCGCTCCTCGATAATGTTCGGGGTTAGGTTGGTTACCATGTGGTTGGTATAACCGTGCAGGGTGTTGCTGGAAATTCCTCTTTCCTTTATTGCAAACTTTTCGAATTCCTTTCCAAGATTCATGGTCAATGGCTTTGATTAGGCAATTTAAAGTAAATATCGTCCAAATATTATGCCACAATGCATTATGACGAAAGATGTCAGCGTCTGTAAGGCAGAAGATGACAGATTTAGCTATTTTTTAATAAAAACCAGCTATGATGGCTTTGAAAAAGGCGTCCAGAGATCTGTTGTTTCAGTAAGATCAATGATTATGTTTCTCCTGTAAAGCGAGAAATTCAGCAGCAGATAGTTTTTTCTCAACAGGCTTAGCTTGAGATGCTGCCCAGGCAAGCACTTTTGAGCTGAATACCCTTTGATAAGCATTTTCAACCTGTTGTTTATCGTTCATCATTCTTTCCACGTAACTGTCAAGCCAATCATAGTTGCCACCCAGATTCATCGAACCGAAGTAGCCCATGAGTTGCTGGCGCAGGCTGTCTACGATCTCTTCACGACTTACCTGGATTGAATTTGCGGTGCCGATTTCATTGCTTACGAGTGTCCATCTCAGCTGGT
Organism: bacterium; assembly: GCA_046303675.1. Taxonomy (GTDB): domain Bacteria; phylum Bacteroidota; class Bacteroidia; order Chitinophagales; family Chitinophagaceae; genus Pollutibacter. The sequence goes on along the minus strand of JBKCFW010000206.1, from coordinate 9,248 downwards.
TCAAAAACGCAGGGAATTCTTTTTCAACTTCTTCCAGGGTTTGCTCTTTTTCTCCACCCTTTTGCAACCATTTTTTTAGAAAGGTTTCAGGGAATTCCATGGCTGTTTGTTCTGACAGCACATGAAACAGTTCATGTTCCAACAGGTGGTCTGCCTGATGCTTCCAATATGCAGCGATCTGTGTACGGATCTCAGCCCTGAAAGCTTCTTCAGTGCTGACTTCTTTTCCGGGCATGGCCTCTTTGAAGAAGGCTTCATCAAGGTCTCTTTTTTCTACAAAACCGATTTTGGTGATCTGTAGCAAGAAATACTGGTTTAATGCTTCAGCATCCTCTTTGTTAAGTCCCAGGTCACCAGCAATCCATTCTCTTTCTTTGTCGTCAAATGCAGTCGATACCTGAATCACCAGCGTATCATCTTTCTTCTTACCCATCAGTTGCTTGCGGGCAGATTCGCTGAAATATTTCAGCAACAAGGAATTCTCCTTTTTTTCTGCACCTTCTGCTACAACGCCCGTTGCATCGGATGGTTGGAAAGATACATTCAGGATATCTTCTTCTCTGCTGATCGTTTCAGGTTCGGTCATCTTTCCCAAACGCTGCTGCATTCTTTCCACTTCCTCTGCTACCATTTCATCGGTCACTTCCACAACGTTAAGCGTGGTTGAAGCTGCTGCGATGTCGGGTATTGCAAAGTTGGGTTTCAATCCCAGTTCAAATGAAAATGAATATTCTGTTGGGGTTTTGAAATCAAACAATGCAGGATCATTTCCATCCTCAGGCAGCGGCTGCCCGAGATAAGTGATATTTTCAGTCTGCAGATAATGCATCAATTCTTTTTCGATAGACCTCAACACTTCTTCGGTGAATACGGAGGCTCCGTACATTTTCTTCACCACGCCGGCTGGCACCATCCCTTTTCTGAATCCTGGGATGTTGGCAGATTTTGCATATTTCTTTAGCGCCGTTTCATAGGCAGGGTTGTAATCTGAAGGAGAAACGGTTACCTTAATTCTTTCGTGAAGGGGAGCGATCTGTTCCCTTGTAATTTGTGCCATACGTTAAATTAATTGAAAGAAAAGAGCCCAGTGCGGGTGGAGGGACTCGAACCCCCAAGCCTCGCGGCACCAGATCCTAAGTCTGGCGTGTCTACCAATTTCACCACACCCGCATGTTGACTGCCTAATTTCAGCAGGCAGCAGCTCTTTTCAAATAGGGTGGCAAAGGTAGCAGTTTCAGATGAAAAAAATCCATTCCAAATGAATTTCAGTAAATTTGAATGTGATGGAGACCCTTCAGAAAGATATCGACCTGCCCCCATACAACCTGACCGATGAGCAGGAGAAGAAAGAGATCGTAAGACGTTACAGAGCCCTCTTGCGTGCATTGAAGCCGAAGTTGAAAACGGGAGACAAGGAATTGGTTCGTTCTGCGTTTGAGATAGCTGTGGATGCCCACAAGACCATGCGTAGGAAAAGTGGCGAACCTTACATTTTTCATCCACTGGCAGTGGCTATGATCTGTGTGGAAGAAATCGGATTGGGTGTTCGTTCCACAATTTGTGCCTTACTGCATGACACTGTTGAAGATACAGACGTTACACTGGAGGATATCCAGACCGAGTTTGGTTTGGAGATAGCCAAGATCATTGATGGATTGACCAAGATCTCCACAGTGGTAGACAACAATACAAGTCAGCAGGCAGAAAATTTTAAAAAGATCCTGCTCACATTAACGGATGACCCAAGGGTCATTTTGATCAAGCTTGCTGACCGTTTGCACAACATGCGTACACTCGACAGCATGAAGCAGGAAAAGCAATTGAAAGTCTCTTCCGAAACAGTCTATGTATATGCGCCACTTGCCCACAGGATGGGCTTGTATGCTGTTAAAACAGAAATGGAAGATCTGGCGATGAAATATATTGAGCCGGAGATCTATCATCAGATTGCAAAGAAACTTGCCGAAACCAAACGAGAAAGAACAAGGTATATCAATGAATTCATCAAGCCGGTAAAAGAAAAGCTTGATAAAGCAGAATTCACCTATGAGATTTTCGGCCGTCCAAAATCGATCCACTCGATCTGGAACAAGATGCAGAAAAAGAATGTGGAGTTTGAAGAGGTGTATGATCTATTTGCCATTCGTATAATCGTTGATGTGCCAAGTGATTCAGAGAAAGAGGCGTGCTGGAAAGTATATTCTTTTGTAACGGATATGTATAGTCCTGCGCCAGAGCGACTGCGTGATTGGCTCAGTAATCCCAAGTCCAATGGATACGAGGCGTTGCATACGACCGTGATGGGTCCGCAGGGCAAGTGGGTTGAAGTGCAGATACGTTCCAAGCGGATGAAAGAAATTGCTGAAAAGGGACTTGCGGCCCATGGGAAATACAAGGAAGGTGGTGGTGAGGAAGATCGGTTTGATATCTGGTTCTCTCAGATCAGGGAGGTGCTTGGAAGTGAAGACATCAGCTCGATCGATTTCTTGCAGGATTTCAAAACATCTTTTCTTGCAGAGGAGATCTATGTATACACGCCCAAAGGGGATGTGAAGATGTTGCCCGTTGGCTCATCTGCACTTGATTTTGCTTTTTCTGTACACAGCGCCGTTGGGTCAACCTGTATCGGCGCAAAGGTCAATCATAAGCTGGTTCCGATCGGACATAAACTGAGGAGTGGTGATCAGATCGAAGTGATCACTTCCAGCAAGCAGAAGCCAAACGAGGATTGGCTGAATATGGTTGTCACCGCAAAAGCAAAGAACAGGATCAAGGATGCGCTCAAAGACCAAAAGCGTAAAATCGCTGAAGACGGGAAGTACATTGCAGAGAAAAAACTTAATTCAATAGGCGCCGCTTTTTCTGCACATAATATTGACGAGCTTGTTGCGTTTTATAAGGTCCATTCACCCCTTGATCTTTTTTACAACATCGCGATCAAACAGATCGATCTCAAGGAGATCAAGGAGTTTGAAGTAAAAGGCGACAGGATCGAACCGATTCGTCCGAAGAAACCGGATTCACCTGTTCAAGATGTCGGGGTACCTAAACAGGATATCAAAAAAGATACAGAGCTGATCATTTTTGGTGAAAGCAGCGATCGCATTGTATATACGCTTGCCAATTGCTGTAAGCCCATTCCCGGGGATGATGTGTTCGGGTTTGTGTCTACCGGAAAGGGACTTACCATACACAGAACCAATTGTCCGAATGCAACGAGGCTGTTGTCCAGTTACGGTCACAGGGTCGTCAAAACAAAATGGGCCAAAAACAAGGAAATATCTTTTCTTACCGGTTTGAAGATCACGGGGCTTGATGATGTTGGGGTGATCCACAAGATCACCAATTTGATCTCAGGGGAATTGAAAATAAATATCAGTGCAATCACGGTGGAGGCCAAGGAAGGTATTTTTGAGGGCAATATCAGGCTGTATGTGCATGACAAGGACGAGCTTGATCATTTGTTTCAGGAACTCAGGGTCTTGCCTGGAATACAATCTGTGCAGCGATATGATGTTGATTGATCTGTACAAATATTTATTTTTCTGCCTTTTGCATCATTCTATTATTTTTGCCCTTTAACTTCTAATTTATTTTATGGTTGATGTATTACTTGGTATGCAATGGGGTGATGAAGGGAAGGGTAAGATTGTAGACTATTTCGCTCCTAACTATGATATCATCGCCAGGTTCCAGGGCGGTCCAAATGCCGGACACACACTCTACATCAATGGTGATAAAATTGTTCTTCATCAAATTCCTTCAGGGATATTTCACGAAAACAAGGTTAACCTCATCGGCAATGGCGTTGTGCTTGATGCCGTCACCCTGAAAAAAGAGTATGATAAGGTTGCTGCCTTTGGTGTTGACGGAAGAAAGAATCTGTACGTTTCTGAAAGAACGCATCTCATTCTGCCATCCCATCGTGCATTGGACAAAGCTTCTGAGATATCAAAAGGAAATGAAAAGATCGGATCTACCCTTAAAGGCATTGGTCCAACCTACATGGACAAGACCGGAAGAAACGGTCTCAGGGTAGGAGATCTTCTTGATAAGAATTTCACGACACAATACATCAAACTACGCATGAAGCACCAGCGCATGTTGGATTCTTTTGGCTTCAATGATGATATCAGTGAGTGGGAAGAGGAGTTTTTTGAAGCCATTGAGTTTATGCGCAGCTTAAAGATCGTGAATGGGGAGTATTTTATCAATGACAAGATTCGTCAAGGCAAGAAAGTACTCGCTGAAGGTGCACAAGGCAGTATGCTTGATGTTGACTTCGGTACGTTTCCATTTGTAACCTCTTCAAGTACAATTTCAGCAGGTGTTTGCACAGGACTTGGAATAGCACCGCAAAAAATAAAAGATGTGTATGGTGTCACCAAGGCATATTGCACACGTGTAGGCAGCGGGCCGTTTCCCACTGAGTTACATGATGAAACCGGCGAGCGACTCAGAAAGGTGGGTAATGAATTTGGAGCAACGACCGGACGACCACGCCGTTGTGGTTGGATCGATCTGGTAGCGCTGAATTTCGCATGTATGATCAATGGTGTTACCAAGGTGGTGATGACGAAATCTGATGTGCTTGATGCATTTGAAGATCTCTATGTTTGCACCAGCTATGGTATCGATGGCCGTCAGGAAAATGAAGTTCCTTTCCAAATGTCTAAAAAGCCAATCACTCCACATTACGAGAAATTTCCTGGCTGGATGACAGATATCACAAAAATGAAGGATCTGAATAATTTGCCGGAAGCTATGAAGAAATATATTCACTTCATTAATGAATACCTTGGCGTTAAGGTAAGTCATATTTCGAATGGTCCGGAAAGAGAACAGATCATAGAGTGCTAAGCAAACGCAGAAAAAGAAAAAATAGTTTTAAAAAATTTGGTCAAGTAAAAAACTCTCAGAAATTTTACGTGGTAAATCTCTTCTAGTTATGGCAAAGTCGGAAAAAGAAAAAAAAGTTACCAAAAAAGCAACTGGCAACAATTCTTCTTCTAAAGTGGAGAAGTCGGGAGCTAAGTCTAAGAAGAAAAATGATGATGATGAGGATGATCTCGACCTAGACGATGATACGCCCGTCAAAAAATCAGGAAAGTCTGTCGATGATGAAGACGAGGATGATGTCGAGTTGTCTGATGATTGGGAAAAATCTGAGGAAGAGGACAACTGGGATCCTGATTTCGATGAATTTGATATTCCAAAGTCAAAGAATAAAAAAAGCAGCGGTAGTAGTAAGAAAGGTGCTGACGACGATTTTTCTATCGATGATGAATTTAAAGACCTCTACTTTGATGATGCTGCAGGCGGTGGGTTTGACGATGAAGATGATTTTTGATCAGTAGATGATCATTGACCAAGTTGAGATTTGGAAAATTGCAACAGCTTGGTTTCTTCCAGACGATCTGACAATATTTGTACTCCAAATGGCATGCCGTTGCTGTGTTTGAACAATGGGATTGATATGCCGGCTATACCTGCAAGATTTGCATACACGGTATATAGATCACCTAAAAACATTTCAACCGCATCATTCCTTTTTTCTCCAAATTTAAATGCCGGTGTTGGTACGGTTGGCATCAGGATCAGGTCGTATGATTTGAATATATCAGCTGTTTTTTCTACGATCAATCTTCTTACCTGTTGAGCTTTTGCATAATAGGCATCGTAGTATCCTGTGCTCAATACGAAAGTCCCGAGCATTATTCTTTTCTTAACCTCTTTGCCAAACCCTTCAGACCTGGTTTTTTTATAAAGCTCATTTAGATTTTCAGTGGGCTGGTTGGTTCTGTATCCAAATTTCACGCCATCGTATCTGGATAGATTTGAGGAAGCTTCTGCTGTTGTCAGTACGTAATAGGTTGGTACGACATGGTCAAGATAATTAAAATCAACCGGCTCAAGGGTGTGGCCCTCTGCACTGAGGTTGTCCATTAAGTTTTTCAACGCATCTCTGATCTCGGGATCAAGCGAAGGATGATCAAGGGCCTGAGGAAAGTAGGCGATCCTGAATTTTATTTCTGTTTCCAGTATTGATTGATAATCCGGAACAACAGCTTCCTTGCAGGTGCTGTCGAATTCGTCAGAACCGGCTATGGTTGATAATACGAGTGAGAGGTCTGTTATATTTTTTGAAAAAATGCCAATTTGGTCGAAGGAGGAGGCATAAGCGATAAGGCCATATCTCGAGATTCTTCCATAGCCAGGTTTCATGCCAACGATGCCACAAAAGTCTGCCGGCTGTCGAACTGAGCCTCCCGTGTCAGATCCCAAACTCACCATGCATAAGTCGGCCTGAACAGCAACTGCAGAACCTCCGGATGAGCCTCCAGGCACCCTGCTTTCATCGACTGCATTCAGCACCTTTCCATAGCGTGAGTTTTCATTGGTTGAACCCATAGCAAATTCATCGCAATTAAGGTTGCCAATAATGATCGCATCTTGATTGAGGAGTCGCTCGATTGCCGTAGCATTATAGATGGCGGTGTAACCTTCAAGTATGTTGGAAGCTGCTGTGACAGTATGGTCTTTGTAACAAAGCACATCTTTGATCCCTATCACAACCCCGTATAGCTTTCCCCATGAGGCGGGATTATTTCTTTTCGCATCCAGTTCTTCAGCACGCGTCAGTGCTTCTTTCTCATATACTTCGATGAACGCATTGAGGTGCTGCTTTTCTCTTATCTTCTTGAGATAAGAAGAGACGATCTCAACACAGGTTAATGTGCCTGCAGACAGAGACCTGTGAAGTTCAGGTATTGATCTGTGTGTATACAATGATCTGATCTATCCGTTGAAAAACGGGTGATAAAATAGGATGATGAAGAAGCTTATGCGTTGGCCTGCTTGTCTTTTTCGTTAATGCCCTCTTCGATCTCTTTTTTCACGTTTGATTTGGCATCGTTGAATTCGCGGATACCCTTTCCAATGCCACGCATGAATTCTGGTATTTTCCTTCCACCAAACAGGATCAGCACAGCAAGTATGATGAAGATCCACTCAGAGCCACCAGGCATAGCGATCAGAAAAGTGTTATTGAACAACATAATAAAAAAATTTAGTAGAAGACAAATTTAATGATTTTTTGAGCGCAAAAGGGGTAAGGGCATAAAAAATCCCGTCATGGGTGACGGGATTAACAAAAGTTTGATTAGCGGGTAATTTACTTAACTCTTTTCTCTTTGATCCTTGCACTCTTACCGCTTCTTGTTCTGAGGAAGTAAAGTTTAGCCCTGCGTACCTTACCTGTTTTGTTCAAAACAACAGATTCAATATTTGGGGATGCCACAGGGAACGTTCTCTCAACACCAACAGAGTCGGAAATCTTCCTTACTGTAAATGTAGCGGTACTGCCAGTGCCTTGACGCTTGATCACATCGCCTTTAAAGCTTTGGATCCTTTCCTTGTTTCCTTCGATAATTCTATAGTTAACAGTGATGTTGTCACCTGCTTTGAATTTAGGGAAATTATTGACCGGGGTCAACTGCTCGTGTACAAATGCAATTGCTTGTTGATTCATAACCTAAAATTTGGACGGCAAAGGTAAGGGGGATTGCCGATGTTTCAAAATTGTTTTATTTAATTGTTCTGCCGGGGAAATGAATGACAAATTGCTTATCTGGCAACGTTCACCGTTCTTTTTTCCCTTATCACGGTTACCCTGATCTGTCCGGGATAGGTCATTTCAGTCTGGATCTTCTGGGCCATTTCGAAGCTGAGCACCTCGCTTTCGCTGTCAGTTACTTTTTCTGCTTCTACAATAACCCTCAATTCTCTTCCAGCCTGAATGGCATAGGCCTTTTCTACTCCATTATAGGTTAATGCAAGGTTCTCCAGATCCTTAATTCTCTGGATGTATTGTTGCATAATCTCTCTTCTTGCACCAGGGCGTGCTCCGCTGATTGAGTCACAAGCCTGAATGATCGGAGAAATAACGAACTGCATTTCAGTTTCATCGTGGTGGGCAGCTATCGCATTTACTACTGCTGGATTTTCGCCATATTTCTCAGCCAGTTTTCCTCCAAGGAGCGCGTGACTCAATTCAGTTTCCTCATCAGGTACTTTTCCGATATCATGAAGCAAACCTGCTCTTTTTGCGAGTTTTACGTTCATGCCTAACTCAGCAGCCATCAGTCCACACAGATTTGCTACTTCGCGGCTATGCATCAGTAGGTTTTGTCCGTATGACGATCTGAATCTCATCTTTCCTACCACCCTCACCAGTTCTTTGTGCAGACCGTGAATGCCCAGCTCGATGATGGTTCTTTCTCCGATCTCCATCACCTGCTCTTCGAGCTGCTTGCGTGTTTTTTCAACGACCTCTTCGATACGCGCCGGATGGATTCTTCCGTCACTTACCAATCGCTGCAGCGCAAGTCTTGCGATCTCTCTTCTCAATGGATCAAATGAGGAAAGTACAATTGCTTCAGGGGTGTCATCAACCACCAGGTCAACGCCTGTTGCTGCTTCTATGGCACGGATATTTCTTCCTTCACGACCGATGATCTGTCCTTTTATTTCATCACTTTCCAATTGGAAAACAGTTACAGTATTTTCAATCGTCTGCTCAGCTGAGGTACGCTGAATGCATTGGATGATGATCTTTCTTGCTTCTTTATTGGCTTTCTGCCGTGCTTCTTCTATGATTTCCTGTTGCAGGGAAAGCGCTCTCGTCTGGGCCTCTTGTTTGAGGCTTTCGATCAATTGTGCCTTGGCATCCTCAGCACTCAGGTTAGCGATCTTTTCAAGTTTTCTGATGTGTTCTTCCTGATGCTTTTCAAGCTCAGTCCTTTTTTGATTGACGATCTCGATCTGCCTGTTCAGGTGCTCTTTGATCGTTTCGTTTTCTTTGACCTGTTTATCAAGTCCCTCCAGCTTTTGATTGATGCTCAGTTCTTTTTGTTTGGCCCTGTTCTCCGCATCACTGATCTTCCTGTTTTTTTCGAGGATCTCTTTGTCGTGATCCGCTTTCAGCTGTACAAACTTTTCTTTGGCTTCGAGAATTCTCTCTTTTTTCAGGTTTTCGGACTTGAAATTTGCGTCCGCCAGGATCTGTTCTGCCTGCTTTTTGGCATCTTCTACTTTTGCTGCTGTGTTCTTTGCGAAAATGAGTTTACCCAGACCTAGGCCAACTGATGCGGCCAAGATCGCAGTTATAATGGGTATGATGAGTTGCGATTCCATGAATGTTGTGTTTTTTCTGTTTCATAATCAATTCCTTAGAATTGGGTATCCCT
>JBKCFW010000205.1:0-3268 GCA_046303675.1 bacterium | reverse complement strand
GCGATATCGATCGGCCACTCAAGTTCAGCATATTCCTTTCCGGAGGTCATTCCCAAAGGAATTGTGATGGCTGCTGCTACGATGATCAGCTGCCATCCCCAGAAATGGATTTTACCAAGAAGGTCACTCGCCATCCTTGTTTTTAGCAAGCGTTGAATGGAGTAGTAGTATCCCATGAAGATTCCGTTACCTACGAAGGCAAAGATGACGGCATTGGTGTGCAGCGGCCTGAGTCTACCGAAAGTAAGACCGATGGTTTCTTTGCCGCCGACTGGTATTCCTCCGAAATTCCATTCAGGGAATACCATAAGCAGGGCTACCCACAATCCAACGAGCATACCAACAATGCTCCAGATCACGGTGGCATAGGCAAAATTTCTTACGATCTTGTTGTCGTACGAGAACTTTTCAATGTGCATGTTAAGGGTTTTGGCAGTTTAAGATGAATCACTTCTTTTTGTGATCGTCGAATAGCATTCTGACAGATGGGGAGACATCGTCTTCATATTGGCCTTTCTTTACAGACCAGATGAATGCAATCAAGAAGCCGGAGGCTACCAGGAGGCTCGCTATAATCAGAATGATAATGACGCTCAACGAAAAATTTTGCCCAAAAGTATTTTAACTGGATTTTGTGTTTTCTGATCATCTTCAAGCAAAAACATGATTTAAATCATGTTTTGGAACAGGAGGGAATGCAGTTGAAAAGGTTTAGGGAGGTTTAGGGAGGTTGAGAGAAGTTTAGGTGTTTAGTCGTTTAGTTTCTTATACCTAACCGCCTAAACACTTAAACATTTTACCGAAGAAGCAAGTGAATTCAGATCCCTCGCTACGCTCGGGATGACATTGTTTTGGGGTGACATTGTTGGGGGATGACATACTCTTTTTCTCTGTCATCCCTTCCCCCCTTATTCTGTCATCCCGAACGAAGTGAGGGATCTGCACTTTCATTTTAGTTGAGATCGGTTTAGCTAGGTTGAGTTTGTTAAGTTGTCTAGGGCTAAACGACTAAACAAATCAACAAATAAACCCCTCTCAACTTCCCTCAACCTTCCTCAACCTTCTTGCCCGGTGCCACCACCCTAGCCCCAAGCGTTGTAAGCAAAATGATACTAATGGTACTTGCCGGCATGAGAATTGCGGCGATCATGGGTGAGAGCAAGGCTTGTGTTGCGAAATACATACCCACAATATTGTAAGCGATGGAGAGTGCGAAACTCGCTGCAACAATTTTCTTGCCGGATCTGGCAAGTTTGATCAGTTCATCAAGTCTGGATAATGATTTTCCTTCAAGTATCGCGTCACAGGCAGGTGTGAAGTAATTTGATTGTTCAGTCACGGCAATACCGGTATTACTCTGGCGGAGTGCTCCTGCATCATTGAGTCCGTCACCGATCATCAATACTTTTTTTCCTTGCTCTTGAAGTGATTTGATATACTTTAGTTTGTCTTCTGGTGTGGCATTGAAATGAATTGTTACATGATCCTTCAGCGATTGTTTCAGGTATTCTTCTTCCTTGTTATTGTCGCCACTTACAATATGCATTTCAGGAATGAGTTGCATCGATCTTTTGATCATATCAAATATCCCTGTGCGATAATCTTGTTGAATGATGAATTTCCCTTTTAACTTCCCATCTATACCGACAAATACGACTGAACCTTCAGCGAATGTGGCGGACTCATCATTATGCTCTTGTGAAACAAATGAACGTTTTCCCATTCTGATAACATGTTCACCTGTTCTGGCTTCAATACCATCACCTGCGAATTCATGATATTCGGAGATGATGGGTTCCTCAATGGAAGTAGGCCATTCATTCCATTCCGATAAGGTTCTGCTGAGTGGGTGGTTGGATTGATGAGAGATTGTTTTTATCATTAGCACTTCATCGTGACTCAATATTTTTCCCTCATAGCGAATGGTGGATTGTCTGTTGGCAGTGAGTGTACCTGTTTTATCGAACACTATTGCATCTGCTTCTGCCAATCGTTCTATCACATTTGCATTTTTCAGAAACAATCCTTCTCCTCCGAAGATCCGCATCAGGTTACCGAAGGTGAAGGTGGATGAAAGGAGTAGTGAGCATGGACAAGCTACGATGAGTACTGATGTTACCGCTTTCCAAGTGTTGTCAGGGTCATTGATCTGCCAATAGATACCTGAGATCAATGCGATGCTAAATAGCACAATACTGAAATAGTTACTCCATGGGTGTACAAAAGAAACTTCTTTATTTTTTGTGTTATAAAAAGCTTCATTGTTCCATAATCTCGTAAGTTGGCTTGCTGATACCGTACGAAGAACTTCTACTTCAATTGCTGCTCCAATTTGTTTTCCTCCGGCATAGATTATTTCTCCGCGATTCACTCTTACAGGATCTTTTTCTCCTGTTACAAAACTATAATCGATCGTTGCATCACCTTTTATTAGTTTGGCATCTGCTGTGATCAGCTCCTGATTGCGGATGAGCAGTATATCATTCTCTTTTATTTTGTCAATCGCGGTGTATTTTTTTTCATTACCCTTCAGCACCAATGAGCTTATGGGGAAGTATGAGGTGTAGTCGCGTTCAAATGAAACAGCACGTTGCGTTTTTTCCTGGAACCATCTTCCTATCAACATAAAAAAAACGATCCCGCTCATGGAGTCGAGATAGCCACTTCCAGTATTTGTTGTTATTTCATAAAGACTTCTTACGTATGTGATCAGGATGGCCAATGCGATCGGTGCATCAATATTTAAGAATCGTTGTCTTAGTCCCTTCCATGCCTGAATAAAAAAAGGTGCTGCAGTATAGAATACAACAGGAATTGACAAGATCACGCTGATGTAACTGAAAGTTCTTGTCAGTAAATTTTCATCAATTCCGTCTGTGGCCAGGTATTCCGGAAAGCTTAGCATCATGATGTTGCTAAAGCAAAATCCTGCAACACCGATACGCAATAGGGTGTTATTGGCGCTCGATGTATTTTTTTTATGTGTTGTTGACGATTGGCTGATCAGTGGTGCGTAACCGATATAATCAAGTAGTGAAGCAAGCTGACTCAGTTTGATCTGTGAAGGATCATATATGATCGATGCCTCTTTTTTGTCGAAGTCGACTGTAGATTTTAATACTGCTGTATTTATGCGCGGCAGATGTTCGATCAACCAAATACAACTTGAACAATGTATTTGCGGCAGTTGAAAAAGAATATGTACCTGTGAATTGTCTTTGTATGAGACCAATGATGAAAGGATCTCCGGGTCATCCAGATAATCCCA
>JBKCFW010000204.1:0-7018 GCA_046303675.1 bacterium | reverse complement strand
CGCCACCGCTCCAAAGAATCATGAATCTGTTGAAATCCGTCTTGCATATATAAAACAAAGGTATCTTTTATTCTGAAAGGAAAAAAAGGGGCTCGTATCTTTGCAACATGCAGAAAAAAGGGATGATTGAGCTGCAAAGATTGAGCACGGAAGATTTTCGGAATTCCGATAAATCGCCCATTGCTGTGATACTTGAAAATGTAAGGAGTATGCACAATGTAGGAAGTGTGTTCAGGACGTCCGATGCCTTCATCATTGAAAAGATCTGTCTTTGTGGATATACACCCAGGCCGCCACATCGGGATATCAACAAGACTGCATTAGGTTCAACTGAGTCCGTTGCCTGGACAGGCTATGATCAGGGAATAGATGCCTTAACAGCGCTAAGAAAAGATGGTTACTCGATCTATGCAGTAGAGCAAGTCCATGGCAGCATTCCACTCGATCAATTCGAAGTAAACACAGGAAAAAAAATCGCACTTGTTTTTGGCAACGAAGCCGAAGGCGTTAGCCAGGAGCTGATCCAACAATGTGATGGATGTATTGAAATCCCCCAGTTTGGCAGCAAACATTCATTTAACATCAGCGTGGCGGCCGGGATCGTGCTCTGGGAACTTTATAGAAAAATAAATATCAACAAGGCGGGATAAATCATCAGCATGAAGAAGATCGAGAATTACTTATCGCTTATCAAATTTTCACACACAGTATTTGCATTGCCATTCGCGCTGCTTGGTTTTGTAATGGGTGTGTTTTATTTAGATGATCGGTCTTCTGTCAATTCAGGCATAGAAATACTCACGCAATACGCATCACAACATCCCTTGGTATTCATCTACATCCTTGCCTGTATGGTTTTTGCCAGAAGTGCAGCAATGGCGTTCAACAGGTACCTCGACAGAGAATTTGATGCAAAGAATCCACGCACAGCGATCCGTGAAATCCCGCGAGGCGTGATCAGTCCATCCAGCGCATTGCGATTCACCATATTCAACGCTATACTTTTTGTTGGTGCTGCCTACCTCATCAATACCACATGTTTTCTGCTGTCTCCAATTGCACTAATAGTGATCCTGGGATATAGTTATACAAAACGATTTACAGCACTCTGTCACCTTGTGCTTGGCACAGGACTTGCACTGGCGCCTGCAGGTGCATTTATTGCAGTCACTGAAAATATAGAACCATCAGTCATACTGCTTTCTCTCGCAGTGACAGGCTGGGTTAGTGGATTTGATATTATTTATTCCTTGCAGGATGACCGCTTCGATGCTGAACATGGATTGTACTCGATCCCGTCAACACTTGGAAGAAAAAACGCACTCAAACTTTCAAGAATACTCCATACAATCACCGTAGTGATGATCTTTACAGCAGGATATTTTTTCGAATTTGAATACTTGTATACGATCGGAGCTGTGATCTTCACCGGACTGTTATTGTATCAACAAAGTATAGTAAAGTCGGACGACCTGAGCAGGGTGAATATCGCATTCATGACCGCCAACGGTATTGCCAGTGTAATTTTTGCAATCTTTGCCATAACCGATCTACTGATATTAGGATAAAAATGGGAAGAATACTTGCAATAGATTATGGAAAGAAAAGAACCGGCATTGCGGTTACAGATCCTTTGCAGATCATTGCAAGTGGACTTAAGACTGTCGACAGTCAGCAGTTATTTGAATTTTTAAAAGAGTACACCAACAATGAAATAGTGGATGTGATTGTCATCGGCGAACCCTATAACCTCGATGGAAAAGAGACAGACTCAACAGCAGCTGTCAAGCACTGCATCAGAAGATTAAAAAATACTTTTCCTGAGACACCAATAGTTACTGTTGATGAGAGTTACACTTCAAAAAATGCATCGAAAGCAATGGTGGATATGGGGATGAAGAAAAAAGACAGACAAAAAAAAGAAAACATTGATATGATGGCTGCTACCATCATGCTACAGGAGTACCTCAATACAAGGTAGTAGACAAACAATTACTTTTTGGGTAGCAGCATTTTATATCCTGACCTCACCCTGCCTGCAGAAATATCATCAAGTTTTTTCTTCAACAACTTTCTTTTGATCAGGGATATTCTGTCGATGAACAACTTTCCCTCGATATGATCGTATTCGTGCAAGATGACCCTGGCATTCAGCCCTTTGAATGTTGTTGTATGAGGCGTGAACTTTTCATCACAGTATTCAATGGTGACAGTGCTCTCCCTGCTTACTTCTTCCCTGAAGCCAGGTAGACTGAGACAACCCTCTTCACACGACCAAGGTTCACCATTTAATTCAATGATATGAGCATTGATAAAGACCATTTTCTTACCCCCCTCTCCTTCGAACTGAGCACGTTCTTCCTCATCACTTTTTTCATACACCTGCTGCGTGTCAATAACGAACAATCGAATAGCACGATTGATCTGAGGCGCAGCGAGTCCCATTCCATGTGAATTATACATGGTCTCCCACATATTATCAATTAGAGTATTCAATTCAGGGTAATCAGGACTTATGTCCGAACAAACCTGACGAAGAACCGGGTGGCCGTATGCTACTATGGGGAGGATCATGGGGTGCAGTTGTTTACTCGTTTAGGCGTTTATACGTTTATGCGTTTAGTTGTTTAGGATGTATAGTAAACTATCAAACCTAAACAACTAAACAAATCAACGAATAAACAATTCTTATCCATTATACAACAAATCATAATATTCCTGTGCCATTCTATTTGAATCAAATTTAAACCTTACATCCTGCATACCATTTTGAACGATCTCGCGCCAGGTATCTGGTGCCTCATAGTATGCGGGAAGTATTTCTTCGTTCAACAACTTGTAGATCTGATCAAGATCGTATTGGTCCTGATCCTGAACATGCATGTTCTCGTAATCCATCGGAGGGACAACATATCCGTTGTTTCCATGACTTACGAACTCAACGATCCATCCATCATTGGTAGAAACATTCACTGCGCCATTCATGGAAGCGGTCATGCCACTGGTTCCCGAAGCTTCACGGGGCACACGAGGATTATTCAACCAAATGTCAGCAGCCTGTTTCAGTCGTTTACTTAAGCCAAGTTCATAGCCGGTACATACCGCCATGTTATCGAAATTCTTACTAAGATGTACGAGGTGATTAAACTCAGTGATGGCAGGATAATCAACCGGGTAAGGTTTACCGGCCCAAATGCATTGTACAGGATATTTCTTATTGCTCATCAACTTGTGAAAACGGTCCATATCGCGCGTGATCAGATCAGCACGCTTATACCCCGCGAACCTCCTTGCCCAAACAATAGTAAACACATCAGGATTCATCAACTTGCCAGTCTGATCAGCCACTACATCAAAGGCCCTTTTCTTCAAAAATCTTTTACGATCAATGAAGCGCTCTTCATTCTGCTCATCCATTGCAAAATAGAGTTGCTTATCGGCCCAATATCTCCAGTTTTGTGAATTGGTGATGTGAATGATCGGACATACCCCTTGGTGCTTGCTCCACATTTTTCTGCTCACCTCGCCATGCAAAGCAGATACCGCATTTGAGAGCCTGGCAAAACGCAATGCCACCAGCGAATGATTGAACTGATCATCTTGCATTCCAGTGATCCTTCTCACTTCATCCAGTGGCATGCCACAGAAATACGACATCTTATTACACAGATAAATATCATGTTTTTCGTTGCCCGCTTCTTCAGGAGTATGCGTTGTAAAAACGAGCTTGCGTTTCAGATCTTCCAGGTCACCACCGTTTTTGTTCAGCAAATAAAAAGCCGAAGAAATTCCATGTGCCTCATTGAGATGATATACATCGGGGTTAAAGCCCAGCTCATCAATTAATTTTGCACCGCCCACTCCGAGTAAAATGAACTGAGCAACTTTTGTAGCCACGTTGGCATCATACAGACGATGGGTGATGGTCTGAGAAACATAATCATTTTCAGGAAGATCCGTGCTTAATAAAAAGAGTGGGGCTGATTTGAATGTTTCAGGATTGAGGTAATAGGCTTTCACCCAAACAGGTGCATCATGGATCATGATCTGAAACTTGATGCCGGTATCTTCAAGAAAATTATAGATCTTTTCGTTCCATTGAACCTGCAAGGTCTGATCCTGGTTCCTTGCCTGATCATAATACCCGTATTTCCATAAAATGCCGATGCCGATCAGATTCTGACGAAGTTCATATGCACTGCGCAAATGCGAGCCTGATAAAAAGCCTAATCCACCGCTGTAAATCTTCAACGGTTGGTGAATGGCGAACTCCATGGAGAAGTATGCCGATTTTTTTGAAAAACGCGGATCAATGGTGTAGGGGACAGAATAGTGATTAAAACTCGACATGCCTCAGTTCATTTAATTAGGCTGCAAGATACCCCAATTTTTGCTTCAGTGAAGGCAGCGGCGCAGTTTTCACAGATGCTTAATTATTAGAATATTATGTTAATACCCGGACGGGCAGTGTTTATGCATAAAATTGAAAATATGCTCTGAATATAGAGAGCTCGATAAGTTCATATAAATTCTATTACTTTGCCAAAAGCAACGATGCGAAAAATTATCCTGATCATATTATACGCACTTGTCCTGGCTTCCTGTAGCGACAAGATAAAGGATATCAACCTGGATGAATCTGTTGAGATTTCAGATTTCATTGAATCATTTCCGGCACTAAAATTGCCGATTCAATATGGACAAAAAGAACTTCTAAAAAAAGAGAAAGACAGCCTTTTTATTAAATCGTCAGTCGTAGCCAAATTTATACCAGATAGCATTTTCAAAAAACCTTTCGGCAAGACCGAAACAATAAAGTTTCATAGAAAAGGAAGGTATGCTGCTGAAGAAACCGGTGAGATCTATCTTTTCCTGACTGCAGAGAAAAAAGACAAAAAGGCAATATATATTATTGTTTTTACCAAAGAAGAGATCTACAGCACCAGCATGTCGTTTGTTGAAAAGAGTACAGATCCCCTCATTACATTCGATGGAAAGATTGATACCCGCCTAACCATCATCCAGACGAAAAATAAAGCCACCAGTGAAGGGAAGTCGACCTACAACAAGAATGTCTACGTATACAATACTGAGGGTCTTTTCACGTTGATCCTCACTGAAAGCAACGAGCCGCTCAAGCCAAATGTGATCTACAATCCGATCGACACACTCCAAGCTAAAGAACCGCTCAGTGGCAACTACACCAAGGACAAAAGAAACTTTGTTTCCATTCGTGATGGTGGCAAAAAAGGGAAATTGCTTTTCTTTATTCACACCGACAAAGGAGGGAGTTGCGGAGGAAGTCTGAGAGGAGATATTGTTGAAGTAAGACCAAAAGTTTATCAATACAACAAGTCAGACGATCACTGTGTATTGGAATTTACATTCAGCGGACGCAATCTTAAAGTACAAGAACTTCAGGCCTGTGGCAATCACAGGGGTGTGAGGTGCAGCTTTGATGGGAGATTTCGGAAATAAAAAATGAGCGCTAAGATTTAACGGGGCATTATTACTTACAGAATCACACCTTCCAGGATATCATCAAGCGTTTCTCTTCGTCTGATAAGTTTAAGCGCTCCATTTGTAACAAGCACTTCGGCAGGTCTTGTGCGGGAATTAAAACGACTGCTCATCTCAAAGCCATAAGCTCCTGCGTTATTAAACAGGAGTATATCATTGGGTCTTACTTCATTCAGCTCCCTGTCCCACGCAAACGTATCTGTCTCACAAATATTTCCAACAACATTATATGCACTGACTGCTCCGTTTGGATTTGAAAGGTTTTGGATCTTATGATAAGCGTCATAAAACATCGGGCGTATCAGGTGATTGAAACCACTGTTCACCCCCACAAAAGTGCGTGAAGGAGATTGTTTGATGATGTTGGCTTTGACAAGAAAATAACCACATTCACTCACAAGAAATTTACCAGGCTCGAACCAAACTTGAAATCTTTTACCGGTAGCTATTGCATGCTTTTCAAAGGTTTCGGCAAGCTTTTCACCAAGCAACTCCATATCCGTGCCTTTCTCATCAGGCTTATAGGGCACTTTGAAACCTCCACCAAGATCGATGACGGAAAGATCAGGAAAAGATGATGCAAGCTCTAGCATCAATTCTAGTCCGCGTACGAAAACGTCAACATCCTTGATCTCGCTTCCTGTATGAATATGAATACCCTTGACTGATATATTAGTCCTGCCGACAATTTCTTTTATCGATTCGATCTGATCGATTGAAATCCCGAATTTACTGTCAACATGCCCGGTTGAGATCTTAAGGTTTCCACCCGCCATGATATGCGGATTAAGACGGATGATGACCGGATAGCTGTTGCCAAAAAAGCCACCGAACTGCTCAAGCAGATCGAGGTTATCAATATTGATGTTCACCTTTAAGGCAGTTGCTTCAAGGTATTCATCAATCGCTACACTGTTTGGCGTAAAAATAATTCTATCAGGCGTAAATCCAGCCTTCAGAGCAATCTGCACTTCATTGATACTTACACAATCAATCCCTGATCCCAGCTTCTCGAGAATACGGAGGATGTTGATATTCGTAAGCGCTTTGCAAGCGTAGAATATTTTTACATCAGAGCGACGAAATGCGCGCTGGAGATTTGCATACTGGAATTGAATTCTCTCTTCATCATATACATACAGCGGAGTTCCGAATTCTTCGGCTGCTTTGAGGAGGATATCATTTGAGAGGACTGGGGCCATGAAAAGGTTTAGAGAAGTTGAGGGAGGTTGAGAGAAGTTGAGAGAAGTTGAGAAAGTTGAGAAAGTTTAGAAAGTTGAGGAAGTTGAGGAAGTTGAGAGAGTTGAGAGAGTTGAGAGAGTTGAGGGCCGTTTCCTTGTCCCTAGTCCCTTGTCCCTTGTCCCTCTTGTATTTCCTCGTCCCCCTGTCCCTGCCTACCGGCAGGCAGGCCCTGTCCCTGGTCCCTGGCTGTATCCTCTCCTTCTATTTCAAAATGCTCTGCATTAACCAACGTAGGGGTTATCATCTGTTCAGCAAG
>JBKCFW010000203.1:0-7906 GCA_046303675.1 bacterium | reverse complement strand
TCACTTGTCCCTAGTCCCCTGTCCCTGCCTGCCGGCAGGCAATCCTGTCTTCCCGACAACCACACTTTAGAAATTTGCCTCTTTTTTGCTGAATATAAGCACGGTAAATTAACTTGAAATTTAGGCGAGTTTGACAAAATTGTTTTCAAGCTTTACATTGAAATGAATTTCTGCTTTTAGTGCGTTGAACACTTTTAAGACAGTATCAATTGTTGCACTGTTAGCACTGCTTTCTAGCTTTGATATTTGTGCTTTTTGAACTCCTATAAGTTTTCCCAGTTCTTCCTGTGTTAGGTGGCGCTCTTGTCTTGCAGTTTTTATCATTTTCCCAAGTACATCCATACTGAGTTCATATTCGTATTCGTCACGTTCACTTGTTCCGACTTTGCCAATATATTTATCTTTCATTTCGGAAAGAGAGAGTGTCTTTGTCGTTTTAGCTGCCATACGTTTATTTTTTGCTGTTAAAATATTTTTCTTTTAATCTGATCGCTCGTTCAATTTCTTTTGAAGGTATTTTATCTACCTTTTTTATGAAACCATGAGTAGCAATTACAAGTGTTTTTTTGTTTTCTGTTTTGTCCCAAAATGCAAGCAACCTTATTTGAAGACCCTCATATTTTGTTCTAAACTCCCAAATTTCATTAATAAGTTTTTTAAACAATTTTGGATCATTTGTTTGCTCCGCCAAATCAATATTATACAAGACTTTTTTGATCGATTTCGGGCTTAGACCTTCTAGAAACTCCTCTGCTTCAGCCAAAAACATGGTCTCATAATACCTCATTAGCAAATGTTATGGTTGATACAAAGATACAAAAGTATCTATATTTAGAAACATTTTAATTTGCTATTTTTTGTTACCCATTTTATCAAAACAGGGAGTCCTGTCTTCCCGACAAACAAGAAGCTAGCACGAAAGTGCTGGCTTATTTTATTGGACGCGTTGCGTAATAAGAAATGTAAGTTGAGATAGTTGAGAGAGTTGAGAAGGTTGAGTTAGTTGGCTTTATCACTTGTCCCTAGTCCCCTGTCCCTGCCTGCCGGCAGGCAGGCCTTGTCCCTGCCGAAGGCAGGCAATAGCCAGGGCTTTTTTGTGCGCGAACTGTAATACGAATTAGGCTTCAACCTCGGGCAACTCTGGATATGTATGTGCCTCTCGTGGTTCAATCGAATTTCTGAACTCTTTAGCAATCGTATAAGCCTTCATCTTTTGGGAATCATATTCAAATGCAGTTGCAGCTTTTATTTCATCTTCGCCAATATCAGAAAGCCATTCATTGGCCAGCTGCTTATTAAATAATAATGGCATTCTTTTCTTTGCATTATGTATCTCTTCCATAAGAGTATTGGCTCTTGTGGTAATGATGGCAAACGCATCTATGGTTTCACCTGAACTCTTATCTGTCCATGTATTGTAAATACCAGCCATTAAGAAAAACCCATCCTCTTCTGATGTTGATGGAGTAATGAAGTAAGGATATTTCTTCCCTTTATAAGTTCGCCATTCATAAAATCCAGTAGCTGGTATGATACATCTCCTTTTTAACGTTGGCTCATGAAATAATTTGCTCTCAAGCAATTTTTCTGCAGTCGCATTTAAGGTGGTGAACTTTTTTCTGCTTTCTTCCAGCTCAGCCATGTTGTTGATCCACGGAGCGATGAGTTCCCAGTGAGCCATTTCAAACTCCCAGTCATCTGCTTTAGATTTTATTATAGGAGTACTGCCATAATCAAATCCATTCTGAACCAGCTTGCTCATCTCAGGAAGCTTTTTTGATTTTCCCTTGAGTTCAATCTCTTTCTTTTTGAGCGTGTCAACGCTGATATAATAGCACATAGCTGGGTGGTTAAGATTGGAAGTATACGAAAAACGAAAGTACAAAACAGTACTCCTTTCAAGACGATAATATTTTAATGGATGCTAGTGGAGTGCATGGTGTCCGGCGATCAAGACTTCTAGGTAGCTAGTGCGATGAGTTCTGAAGAATTCAGAGGAGACATTTACTGAAGATGTCATTACATCTTTCGCTTTTGATTTGAGTATATATTTTGTTTCCAGTAAACATAGGTTCTTTATCTCCTGATCTACTTCCTGAACAGTGTTGTTGATTGTTTGCTCATATTCAAGTAAGCTCTGTTTTTGCAACACATTCAACCTCATGATCTCAGCGTTGATAGCAATGCGGTTAATGATCGGTCCCGTTAGACTGCCAATCATGATGTAGGTTTATTGCTTCAAATTTTGTAATTAGTTTGTAAATTCATTCGAACATCAAATCACATGCAATGCCAGATCGTCGGAGTTTCTTAACTAAAGCCATCAAGGCAGGAATAGTGATCAGCATACCTCGGTCAACAATACATGCGTTGAACCGGATCAGGCGTTCGGTTAAGGTGGGAGTGATCACAGATCTTCATCAGGACATCATGCATGATGGGTCGCTTAGATTAATGTCCTTTTTGGATCAAATGAAAAGGGAAAAAACTCAAGCGTTGCTTCAAATGGGAGATTTTGCTTATCCGGGGGATAAAAATAAGCAGGTGATCGACATGTTCAACAAAGCTCAGCAGTTGAGGATGCATGTCATCGGCAACCACGATACCGATGCTGGATATACAAAAGATCAGTGCGTTCAGTATTGGGGCATGCCACATCGTTATTACACCCAAATGGTAGATGGTGTTTGCTTTATCATTCTGGATGCAAATGATCAAGGATCTCCTATTTATAAAGGAGGATATCCTTCTTATATTGGCAAAGAGCAGGTTGATTGGCTGGAGCGCACTTTGGAGGATACGCAAGCTCCAATCGTTATCGTATCTCATCAACCACTTGCGGGTGTTTCAGCTGTTGATAATGCTTCTGAAATACAGCAACTGCTGAGTAAACATACTGACAAGATCCTGTTGGCCGTGAATGGGCACACCCATATCAATGCGAATTTCGAAGTGGGCGGTATCAACTATGTGCACATCAATTCAGCGTCTTACTATTGGGTAGGCGGGAAATATATGCATGAAAGCTATCCGAAAGAATTGGTAAAAGATCATGAATGGATAGCATACACTTGTCCATACAAAGACGCCCTGTTTTCAATGCTTGCGATCGACCCCGTCAGATTAACTGTGACAATTGAGGGCAGTTCGACTACCTGGGTTGGTAAATCACCTGATGAGCTTGGTTGCGAAAGGCCTGTATCAATCAGCGGTGATGCAATGATAGCTCCAATGATTTCCGATAGAACATTCAGAAAGCCTGTATCCTGAACATTGCTTCTGTAAAATAGTTCTCTTGTCAGAAAGTGACCAGATCTACGCGCTTTTTTACTTCTTCAGCAATTGTTTTACCAAATAAGGATGAAGCAGCCGGACCATTACCAGTGATCAATTGTCCATCTTGCGTCACTGATTCACCCGTATAAGTTGCCCCGAGATCTTTGATTGTATTGATCTCACTTTCATACACTGTTGCCTTTTTATTCTTCAGCAGTCCTGCTTCGGCCAAGATCGCCGGTCCAATGCATATTGCACTCACTACTTTCCCGTCTTCATACATTTCTTTTGCAATGCTATGTGCCGTTTCATTGTGGAAGTATACCCTGCTTCCATTTCCACCTACAAAGACGACAGACTGGTAGTCCTTACTTTTTACCTTGCTAATTTCAATTTCAGCAATGGCTTTTCCTCCTTTGGTTCCTTCACATTCACCTTCATGGGTGCTTGCCACAACTGTTTTCAATCCTGCAGCTTCAATGGCAGCTTTTGTTTCAAACAATTCTTCATCACGAAAATGATCAGGGGCAATAATCATCAGTATGGGTTTCATGTATACTTTTTTACTTTAACGATGAATGTATGTATGATCGATTGTTTGGCAGATGACTTCCTAGATGTTGGATCATGATGTTAGTCGTTGTCATCATCTCTTTCTAATTGTAAAATATGCAATATCCTATGAATGATCGGGGTAAAAATTACTGCGGTGATGGTTAAAAATGCAATACCGCTGTACAAAGCATATAGCGATGAAAATAATTTCGCTGATACACTCTTCATTTCCGCCACAGGCCCCATGCCTGTTAAAATCATACATGCCATATGAAAACTATCGATCCAGCTGATTTCCCCCAATTCATGATATCCTATAGTCCCCAGCAGAACGGAAAATATGATGAGGGAAAGCGCAAAAAGGGTATACTTTCCAAGTCTCTTTAAAAAATGTTGAATGGGTACAACTTTTTGTTTTTGGTGTTCGAGTTTCATGATGATTCAAGGTTTGTTCCTGAATAGTAAAACGATCTTGCTTTAAAGTTATCTTTTTGTTGGATATATAAAATGATCCCAGTATGTTTTGTGGGCCAATGCTGTTCAAATGATAGAAAATGATGCTATTTTTAAAGTAACCAATAAATCGCCATTTACCATTTTGCACCGCTTCATTGTTTGTGCTATCATCAGATAAATTTACTTTATGAAATATCGATTTGGATCAAAGTTCATGATGTTGACTGCACTGCAGCTTATAATTACTCTTTGCCCTGACTTTCTTTTTTCGTTGCCGGTCAGAACTCCTGAATTGCAAGTTGTTAATACAACCTGTGAATACCTGGTAAATCCACTTGGACTTGATGTGACATCCCCCAGGTTGGGCTGGAAGGTGATTGCATCCAAAAATGCTTTTGATCAACAGCAAACTGCTTATCAGATCCTTGTTGCCACATCGGTTGAAAAACTCACTGAGAATGAGGCAGACCTTTGGAATAGCGGGAAAGTGCTTTCTGATAAGAATGCACAAATCAACTATGAGGGTAAGGTATTGGCAAGTGGACAAAAATGTTATTGGAAAGTCAGAATTTGGAGTAACAAAGGATTAGTTACCCCATGGAGCGATGTAGCCTCTTGGAGCATGGGACTGTTGAATCAATCCGATTGGAAAGCAAAATGGATTGGTGATCAGCCAGATGTTGTCCAAAAACAATACATCGAATATTTGAATGCTTTTGATCCAAAGAAAAATATCCCGATTGTAAATCAACGCCCAATTGGACCTTCATCTCCCATGTTGCGCAAAACTTTTCAGGTCAAGGCTGAGGTTAAGCAAGCGATGCTCTATGTGTCCGCTCTAGGGTATTATGAAATGGGGTTGAATGGAAAAAAAGTAGGGAATCATGAATTGGCTCCGGAGTGGACAGACTATGACAAGCGGTTGCAGTATCAAACGTATGATCTTACCAAGGATTTGAAAATAGGAGCAAACGTATTGTCATCAGTACTCGGTGATGGATGGTATCTGGGAATGATAGGTCCAACCAAATGGCTTGCGGAATATCCACGAAGAGGTGTTTACGGGAATGATCGTCGGCTTATTGCACAACTGATGATAACCTATGCGAATGGCGAAAAAGAGATAGTATCTACGGATGAGTCCTGGAAGATCAACACCAATGGCTTTATCCTTTTGGCAGATAATTTTTTAGGTCAGCGTATTGATGCACAACGCATCCCTTCTGGTTGGAAAAATATTGATTATGATGATCGGCATTGGGGAAACGCAATCGTAGATGCTGGTGTTTATAAAAATCTCGAGGCTCAAAAAAATGAGCCTATCCGTATTTACAATTATTTTTCTCCTACGGAGGTTAAGCCATTGGGAAATAAATTTATTGTTGATTTTGGACAAAATATAACCGGATGGACAAAGATGAGGGTAAAGGGCAAGAAGGGTGATACCATTACCATTCGTCATGGTGAGATGTTGGATGACGATGGATCCTTGTACACAAAAAATCTTGCTGCTGCAATTCAAGAAGACCAATATATTCTATCAGGGAATGAAGATGTGTTCGAGCCTTCATTTACTTATCATGGATTTAGATATATTGAAATATCAGGGTTGGTCAATCCACCAACCAATGAAATGATTACTGCTTGCGCATTATCATCTGATCCGGAAGTAACAGGAACTTTTGCTTGTTCAAATCAGAAACTGAATCAGTTGTGGAGCAATATTATTTGGACACAGCGTAATAACATGACCAGTGTTCCTACGGATTGTCCGCAGCGTGATGAACGTATGGGTTGGATGGGCGACGCGCAAGTATTTTGTCAGAATAGCATGTTCAATATGGACATGGCTGCTTTCTACAGCAAGTGGATCAAGGATATTCGAGATGCACAGTCAACGCGAGGCACATTCCCTGATATTGCACCGCATGCCAACAAACCCGATATTCGTTTCAGCAATGCTCCTGCATGGGCTGATGCTGGTGTTATCATTCCATGGAGGATGTATGAGAATTATGGCGACAAAGAATTGCTTCGTCAGCATTATTCTTCGATGAAACGATATATCGAAAACATCCGTAAACAAAATCCAAATTTTTTATGGATCAATGATGTCGGGAATCAATATGGTGATTGGTTAAATGCCAATACGATCATAGCAGAGGGTTATTCCAATTCACGGGGAGAGGTTCCCAAAGAAGTCTTTGCAACTGCATTTTATGCCAACTCTGTAAGGTTGTTTTCACAGATAGCTGCTGTATTGGAAAATGAAAAAGATGCAAGTGAATATCGTCAGCTCTTTGACAGCATCTATAAAAAATTCAATGATACGTATGTTGATGATAATGCAATGATCAAGGGCAATACCCAATCAGCTTACGCCCTTGCGCTGCATTTCGACCTACTCCCAAAAGAGAAGCAAGAGCGAGCTTTCCAACATTTATTAACATGTATTAAAGAATATGACAACAGGATCTCAACCGGATTTGTAACTACCTTGATGATGATGAAAGAGCTTACAAAACGAGGCAGAAATGATCTTGCCTATGCCCTGCTTGAGTCAGAGCGCTTCCCATCTTGGATATACTCTATCAATCAAGGGGCAACTACGATCTGGGAACGATGGGATGGATACGTGAAAGGACGTGGATTTCAGGATCCAGGTATGAATTCATTTTGTCATTACTCCATCGGTTCGGTTGGGGAGTGGATGTACAGGGTATTGCTCGGAATCAATCCCTCTGAAGAACATCCTGGCTTCAAGAAATTCATCATTAATCCTAGACCAGGAGGTACGATCACGTGGGCAAAGGGATCTTACAATTCCATCAATGGAATGATTGCGGTGGACTGGAAAAAGGCAGGAGGTGTTTTCTCTCTTGAGGTCGAGATTCCTGTAAATACTACTGCCACGGTGATCCTGCCAACAGCAAATGTTACTGCCATCAAGATGAATTCAAAGAAGCTCTCTGCATCTTTACCGATCACAACTGATCAACAAAATCATGAAACATCGATTGGCCTCGGTTCGGGAAAATATAGTTTTGTTGTGGAGTGATCAGCCAGGATGCTTAATGATGTCTTAATATGTTACTTGTAATTTTACATACTCGATCAACAAACTGATGTACATGCAACCACGTTTCAACTTAGTTCTCATATCTGTCTTTCTTTTTTTTACTTCCATTGCTCAGGAACGATCATATTTGCAAGTGCCAGGAAGAGACAAGTATACACAGATCAATGTGAATGGCGTATCGATCCTGCCTAGCGGACGTTATGTTCAGCCTGCCGGACAGATCACAAGAATAACGCATGATCCTTTTGGACTCACCATTTCTCCGAATGGTAAAATAGCCGTAACACTGCATAACGGCGTAATAACTATACTACATCTTGATAATGGAAAGACGGTGAGGGTTCCTGATTATGAAGAGAAAATACCATCTCCTTTTACGAATGGGTCATTGCTCGGTGCTGCATTTTATAAGGACAGTCGCGTTGTTTTTTTGAGTGGTGGTGATAATGGTACGGTCATCGCCTATGATTGCATTGATTTGAAAGTGCTGAACACTTATTCACTTGATGGCCAGTTCGGTGATATGGTGTATCAACATAG
>JBKCFW010000202.1:0-25158 GCA_046303675.1 bacterium | reverse complement strand
CTTCAAGTGTATCCAATTCCACCCTTAAATTTGAGACAATAAAATCCTGTCGCTCTTGGGTGTTCTTACCCATGAAATATTCAAGCAGTTGTTGAATATGGATTTGACTCTCCAGTATGACAGGCGACTTTTTCATATCCGAACCGATGAACCGTTTGAATTCATCAGGTGAAATTTCACCAAGTCCCTTGAACCTCGTGATCTCAGCTTTTGCTCCGATCTTTTTTACAGCAGCATTTTTTTCCTCCTCTGAATAACAATAGATCGTTTCTTGCTTATTGCGCACCCTGAATAAAGGCGTCTCAAGAATATAAACATGCCCATCTCTCACCAGGTCCGGGAAAAATTGCAAAAAGAAAGTCATCAATAGCAATCGAATGTGCATACCATCAACATCGGCATCTGTGGCGATAATGATGTTGTTGTAACGAAGATCATCCATTCCATCTTCAATGTTCAATGCATGTTGCAGCAAATTGAATTCTTCATTCTCGTACACCACTTTCTTTGTAAGTCCATATGAATTCAAAGGCTTTCCCCTTAAACTGAATACAGCCTGTGTTTCAACATCCCTTGATTTTGTGATTGAACCACTTGCAGAATCTCCTTCTGTAATGAAGATGGTGCTGGATAATTTCTTTGCAAGAAATTCTTCTCTCCCTTTAACGGGCGGCTCCTCGTTCAAGTGGATCCTGCAGTCACGCAGTTTTTTATTATGAAGATTTGCTTTCTTCGCCCGCTCATTGGCCAGTTTTTTGATACCTGCCAATTCCTTTCTCTCCCTTTCACTTTGCTCGATGCGTTTCTTCATCGCCTCTGCAACTGCAGGGTTTTTATGGAGGTAGTTATCAAGTTCACGAGAGAAGAACTCAATCATGAAATTCTTCATGGAAGGGCCTCCCTCAAAAAGATATTGTGAACCAAGTTTTGTTTTTGTCTGTGACTCAAACACCGGCTCCTGAACCCTTACGGCAACAGCCGCTACGATGCTCTGCCTGATGTCTGAAGTGTCGTAATCCTTTTTAAAAAACTCACGAATCGTTTTAACAAAAGCCTCTCGGAAGGCCAACACATGCGTTCCGCCCTGGGTAGTGTATTGTCCGTTTACAAAGCTGTAAATATCTTCTCCATATTCATTGTTGTGAGAAATTGCCACCTCGATATCCTCACCCTTCAGGTGGATCACCGGATACCTCAACTCATCTTCATTGGCATTGCGATGCAAGAGATCAAGCAATCCATTTTTGCTGACGAATTTCCGTCCATTGTAATTGATGACCAGCCCGGCATTGAGATAGCAGTAATTCCACAGCTGTTTGTCGATGTAATCAGAAATAAAATGATAATTCCTGAAAATACTATCATCAGGAATGAATACCACCTGCGTACCATTCGGTTCAGAGGAGGTCGACTCTTTGTGTTCTTTGATAAGTTCACCACGTTTAAATTCGGCTACCTTCTCTCTTCCTTCACGAAAGGCTGTTACCTTAAAATATTCACTCAATGCATTAACAGCCTTGGTTCCCACACCATTCAATCCAACGCTTTTTTGAAAAGCCTTGCTGTCGTATTTTGCCCCTGTATTTATTTTACTGACAACATCCACTAATTTTCCCAGAGGAATTCCTCTTCCATAATCTCTTATCGTAACTTCCTTGCCTTCCAGAGAAAGATCGATCTGCTTTCCATACCCCATCATGTGCTCATCGATACAGTTGTCCATCACCTCCTTCAGTAGCACATAAATACCATCATCCTGACTGCTTCCGTCACCCAGTTTACCGATGTACATACCAGGGCGTAAACGAATATGCTCCTTCCAGTCAAGACTTTTTATGGAGTCTTCATTATACTCGAAAACATTCTTTTCCTGCTGCTTAGACATTATTATTCACTTAATTAGGTAATGACACACACCCAACATTTACAATGAAGGTGTCCAAAGATAAATGAATGACTTAGCCCTGATAAACCAAGTTTATCAACCGGGTGTGTATAAGTTGTTGGAGAAAATCAGAACACGGATCAGATAGGCTTAATTCATTCGTTTTTTCAATGAACTGACTTGTTCCTGAAGATTTGTAACCAGGTTAGCCAACTGGCTTACATCCCAACGCTGTTGCTGGGCAACTTTGGTGATCACAATCTGGGCCTGCCAAAGTTCAAGAATATCCTCAGCATTGATATCATAGGGCTGAAAAGCTGGGTTATCGCTGGTAAGTGTAACCTTATTCTTTGACTTTACGGACACGGAAACCCGCTTGTAGACAATTCCCTCATTTTTGCTAACGATGATATAGGTCGCATGCTGTTTGACATCCCTCAGGTCGTCAACTTTTTGCCCAACGATGATCGAACCACTGGGTGTTGGCAACATGCTATCACCTATGATCTCAAACGCTCTGAAATGACCACTTCCCAGCATAGGCAACGTGAACGTATTCAACTCATCAATAAATTCTTCATCGGCATACCCCGCCAGGTATCCAGCAGCTGCCTTGACCGGTACAAAGTGTACGATATTGCTTTCGCCCCCTAATTTTTGTTGTCTGCGCCTGGATAGATAATTGGTATTTGACTCACTCAGATCACGGCGGAGCAAATCATCAAGGCTGATCCCGAACTGATCACTTACGATCTCTAATACATCGATCCTGGGTTCAGCACGATCCTCCTCATACGCACCCAAAAGAGAACGTTTGATTTGAAGTTTACCAGCAAATTCTTCCTGAGTCATGCCCTTTAGCTTTCTCAGATATTTTAGGTTTTGTCCTGCTAATGACTGTGCCATACTAATGAATTTGGGGGCAATATACTAAATATTTTAGTTTTCAATCTATTTTTTGCTAAATTTTTAGTTACCATGAAAATGCAGACAACAGCAAGAGTAAATTAAATCCTAATTTTAGCGCACTATGGGCACGAAGAAGGGGAAAACATCAATAAAACAAAAGGAAACTCCGATCATTCTTGTGGTAAATGATGATGGCATCACCGCTCCGGGGATCAGGAACCTGGTAGAGGCCGTCAAGGGACTTGGACGAATTGTGGTGGTGGCACCTGATAAACCTCAATCTGGCATGGGACATGCGATCACGATCGGTTACCCACTCCGTTTGCAGCGTGTTCATGTGATGGAGGGAATCGAAACCTGGAGTTGCAGCGGCACACCTGTAGATTGTGTAAAATTAGCGGTTGACAAAGTGCTTCACAGGAAGCCGGACATCTGCATCAGCGGGATAAATCATGGTGCAAACCACTCGATCAACGTGATCTATTCAGGAACCATGAGTGCTGCGATTGAAGCATCTATCGAAAACATCCCTTCTGCAGGATTCTCATTACTCGACTACAGCCTTGAGGCAGACTTTTCAGGAGCAAGAAAGTATGCACGAATGATCGTTGAACGAATGCTCTCTAAAAAAGCCGATAAACATCTTTGTCTAAATGTCAACATCCCTACAGGAGATGCTGATCTCATCAAAGGGGTAAAGGTGTGTAAACAGGCATACGCCAAATACGAGGAAGAATTTCAGGAGAGAAAAGACCCTGCCGGCAAAAAGTATTTTTGGTTGACCGGTGAATTTCTAAATCTGGAAAAAAGTAAAGAGACCGACGTGTGGGCACTGAAAAATAACTACGTCAGTATAGTACCAGTTCAATATGACCTCACCAACTACATCATCAAAAAGAAAATAGAAAAAGACTACACATGGTGATCTTTAAAAAAGATAGTTATCCTTATGGAATACTCATAGGTCTTATCATGCCCATGCTGAGTTTCTTTGGTTTCTATTATTGGAAATTCAGATTTTTTACATTGGATGATTTCCTCTTTGCACTTCGAACAAACAAACAGTTGGTGACTGCAATCAGCATACCCTGCTTGCTACTTAATATTGTATTATTTACAGTATTCATCAATGGAATAAAAGACAAAACGGCAAAAGGAATTTTCATCGTTACATTGATCTACGCTGTTGCTGCATTGATCTTCAAATTTGTTGGATGATGCAGTCAATTCCCCCAGAATCATGAAATACTACATCATTGCAGGAGAAGCCTCAGGAGATCTGCATGCCAGCAGACTGATCCATGCCCTTCGTCAAGATGATCCTGATGCGGTGGTTAGGGCATGGGGCGGCGACCTGATGCACGCAGAAGGTGCTGTGATCGTAAAACACTACAGAGAACTGGCTTTCATGGGATTTATAGAGGTTGTGGCCAACCTCAGAACGATACTACGCAATATGGCGTTCTGCAAAAAGGACCTCCTGGAGTTCAATCCGGATATCGTCATTTTTGTTGATTATCCCGGATTCAATATACCGATGGCCAAATTTGCAAAACAACAAGGTTACAAAACAGCTTATTACATTTCACCACAGGTATGGGCATGGAAAGAAAATCGTGTCAACATACTAAGGAAGGTGATTGACAGGATGATGGTGATTCTTCCCTTTGAAAAAGCATTCTATAAGAAATGGGATTATGAAGTTGACTATGTTGGACATCCACTCATAGAAATTATCGAAGACTACAAAAGAAATAATATACCTGACGCAATAAAAGCTTCAATGGGTATTGAACAAGGTAAAAAAACTATTGCACTGCTACCCGGCTCGAGAAAACAGGAGATCGCGAAGAAATTGCCCATTATGCTGGAAGCGAGTGTTGATTTTCCTGAACATGTATTTGTAGTCGGACAGGCTCCCGGAATAAGTGATGATGTGATCAGTGAATACACAAAAAAGTATCAACATGTTAAAGTATTAAAAGGAAATACATACGGATTACTTTCTATCGCAGATGCAGCATTGGTTACATCAGGAACTGCAACACTTGAAACGGCGTTGTTTGGTGTACCTGAAGTGGTATGTTATAAGGGCTCATACATTTCATACACCATAGCAAAAAAAGTAATCAAGGTTGCCTACATCTCTCTGGTCAACCTCATCATGAACAGGCTTGTAGTGAAAGAGTTGATACAAGAAGAATTGACAGCAATAAACATCAAAAAAGAATTGACTGAAATACTGGAGAATGAACAGTACAGAAATAAGCTGTTGGCTGACTACAAAGAACTCAACACACTGCTAGCTGATGGTGGGAAAGCATCAGAAAAAGCTGCTGCGATCATCAGGTCAATGCGATGATCTCATCATTTTAAAAACAACCTGACAATGATCACTATGATCGCAAACAGGAAAAGCAACAAAGAGATCCTGTTGATACCATGCATATATTTCACCCAGGAAGAATCAGGCGTATCAGGATCTTTTTTTCTAAGGTATAAGTAAGTTGCGATTTGTTTAAGTACACTCATGTGTTGAAGATTGAAACAAATTTAGTCTTTATACCAATTAGAGCAATATTTACAAAGCCAAGAGGCTGCAACCACGAACTTCACAATTGTCCAACCTGCCAATAATCTCAAACCCTCCGTCACCCGTAAATCTTGCAAGGTCATCTGTTGCAATAAAAGCAATGGTGTCCTGATTCGCCAGATCAATCACATTGACCGCTCCGGTGCGCCCTGGAAATTCTTCTTCATTCCACATCTCAAAGGGATCATCAGTTGACCGCAACAGAATGCACATGGAAGAAGAAGGTTCAAAGATGCCGTTGTCATATGAGTAGGCCTGTGAAAGTAATTCTGTCATCCCATATTCAGCATGGATCATTTGTACTTGAAAACGACTTTTTAAAAACTCATGAAGTGCCGCTCTTGTGATCTCCTCTCTCCTTCCCTTCATGCCACCGGTTTCCATGACCAGCGTGTTTCTCAAGGTCATGGGATAAGCCTCAGCAAAATCCATCAATGCATACGTTACACCAAGCAATATTGTTTTTTGCCCTTTTGATTCCAGATCGCTGAGCACTTCATGCAAACCAGAAAGATCATGAAGAAAAAACCCACTTTTGGGATGACCGCTGCGTTTTATCAGATGATCGGCCATTGAAACCAGCGAAGAATGTTTTCTCTCCAGATACGATGGCAAAAGTGCCAGAAAGCAGTAATCAGATGGCTGACCATAGAATTCAACAAAGTTCGCCTCAGCATTTTGAAGATAGTCTTCCATACTTCTGATACAATGACGACTGTTCACC
Organism: bacterium; assembly: GCA_046303675.1. Taxonomy (GTDB): domain Bacteria; phylum Bacteroidota; class Bacteroidia; order Chitinophagales; family Chitinophagaceae; genus Pollutibacter. The sequence goes on along the minus strand of JBKCFW010000202.1, from coordinate 19,047 downwards.
GAACCCGATGTTCCACTGCTCTCAAAGCAGTATTCAGGGGTAAAATCCCCGGTTTGTATGATGCTTGTCTTGAAAAATTGTATAGGTAGAAATGGTATTTTCTTAAGATCAGTGATAGAAGCAGGATCGATCGACAAGTTTTGCAAATAAGACCGATACAGGGTATTTTGATCTGCCTGGTGACGAAACAATGATAACGCCTGACTGGCAAATTGATCTGTTCCGTCAAGGGTTAAATGTTCTTTAAATTGAGGCTGGCCGAATAGGTTTTTCAACTTGAATCGGTTAATTTTGAATAGATAACAAAGGTACATGACAAAACGGTTCATCGCCATCTCCCTGATCATCTTGTTTTTATCCTCATGCGGTAAAGATGTTTTTCAATCAAAGCCAATACTTCGGATTAACAGTCTTACCTCAACCTACATACCTATTGGGTATGATCTTCAGATCAAAATGCGACTCACGGATAAGGAAGGTGACTTTACAGATACCATATGGGTAATGAAAACTACCACCAGCTGTGAATCCAGTGAATTCATTGACTCAACATTATACAGAATTTCTCCGGAAACACCCAGAACCAGAAACTTTGATGGTGAAATAGTGCTCTCCTTCTTCTACCCCATCGAACTTCAACCACGTTGCTCCAACAACGATACAGCAACTTTCAGATTCTGGGTCAAAGATGAAAAAAACAACAGGAGCGACACTGTTAGCACACCTCCGATCGTTATCGAGAGATAGTTTTTATCACATTCGCTAAAATTTTAACAATGGCTAAATCCACAAAAGGAAGATCCAAAAGATTACTATCAGAAAGCTCTTACAAGTTTTTAAGGGAATATATCAATACTCCATCGCCTACAGGATTTGAATCTGGTGGACAAAAGCTATGGCTTAATTACATTAAGCCATACGTAGATGAAACCTTCACTGATGCCTATGGATCTGCCGCGGGGATCATCAATCCAAAAGCACCGTTTAAAGTAGTAATTGAAGCACATGCCGACGAAATCAGTTGGTTTGTAAATTACATATCATCAGATGGACTCATCTACCTGAAAAGAAATGGTGGTGTTGACCATCAGGTAGCTCCGGGTAAACGTGTTTTTATTCATGGGAAAAAAGGCTCCGTTAAAGCGGTCTTTGGATGGCCTGCCATTCACACCAGGATCGGAGGAAACGAGAGAAAAGATCCACAGCCAAGTGTGGAGAACCTGTTCCTTGATTGTGGAGCAAAAAATAAAAAAGAAGTTGAAATGCTCGGTATTCATATTGGTGCAGTAGCAACCTATGAAGAAGGGTATGATGAACTTGCCTACGACTACCTCATTGGCCGAGCCATGGACAACCGCATTGGTGGGTTCATGATCGCTGAAGTGGCCAGGCTGCTTAAAGCGAATAAAAAAAAGCTTCCCTATGCACTTTATGTGGTCAATGCTGTGCAAGAGGAGATCGGACTACGTGGAGCAGAGATGATTGCGAGAAGGATCAAGCCGGATGTAGCGATCATTACAGATGTAACACATGATACCACCACCCCGATGGTGAACAAGATCATTGAAGGTGATGTGGCATGCGGAAAGGGCCCCTCCCTCGCCTATGGACCAGCAGTCCACAATAAACTTTTGTCAGTTGTAGAGGATGTTGCCAACAAGAAAAAAATTCCTGTTCAAATGAGAACAGTGAGCAGAAGCACCGGTACGGACACAGATTCCTTTGCCTATGCTAATGACGGATGCCCATCTGTACTAATATCCATACCGCTCAAATACATGCATACCACTGTTGAGATGTTGCATAAGGATGATGTGGAGTCTACAATTCAGCTCATGTATGAGACATTGCTTGCACTAACGCCAAAAACCAACCTGAGTTACTTCTAGCTAATCCTTGGATTGAAGTCTAAAAGAAAGAGAAACCTGGTTTTGTGACAGGGAAGTCTGGTAATGGGCCCGAGAAAAATAAAACTTCAATCGGTTCAGATTGAGTTGAAATCCATAGCTAATACCTGAAAGTCCACTTGCAAGGTTTCTGATCCGGAGCTCACGTCTTCTTAGCACGTTATAACCAAGTGAGAACACAAGACGATCTCCAACCAAGATATCAGACCCTATGATCATATGACTCAATATCTTGGTTCCTAAACCAGATGTTTCTTGCCTGCCATAGTTTTCATTGTTAAACAACGTGTCGTTGTACAACAAATCAAACTGATGTATACGTTGGGCCGTAATTGAGAATCTAAATGGTGCTTGCGGCAGTTGCTTGGATGCTCCTATCAACAGATCAAAAGGCATATCCTCTCCGAACCCCGAGAATGTTTTGATCTGGGCACCCATGTTTTTCGCCACAAAACCCAGTTTCAATTTTCGATCTTCATCATGATAGGTGATCCCTACATCTGCTGCAATGGCAAGACTGGTATACACTCCGTACCTTGAGTTGATGAACTTGAATGTAGTACCATATTTCCAGCGCTTCCCGTATATCCTGGATGCGCTAAGACCAATCATCTGATCATATGCCCTGAATTCTCCCAATATCATACCTGACGCATCAGTCTGCATCTGACTTCCGTAGAGATTGTGCTGCAGTCCAAGACTGATCGTTGTTGCTGTTTTTTTCCAGTGATACGCTCCAATCCCATACAGACCGGTGATGGATGGAGCGAGAAAAATGAAATTTGCTGAAAGGGTGGAATGGTGCGCCTTGCTTAAGTGGGCAGGATTTTCTGATACAAGTCCGAGGTCGCCCTCAATCATTGAAACATTCCTTCCCCCAAGGGCGGCAGCCTGCGGATGCAGTTGCATTCTCAAAAAACTGAAGGTGGAGTTACCCCCAAGGGTTTGACCAAGACTCCCTGTAAAAGAGCACATCAGGGCTAGAAATATGGGGAAAACACATCTGGTCATCATCGAAATTAAACATAGGCTGCCAGAAATGAAAATCCCCCATAAAAATGGGGGAGATTCGTTAACCCTTAAAACAACCAACATAAGAGAGCTATCTCTTAGAGAGTAAACAACAATTGCAGGTTGAAAAAAGTTTAGAAATTTCAAAAAAAATCATACCAAAGCAAGTTCCAGGACCTGCTGCATCGTTTTTACATAGTGGAATTTCATGCCTTTGATGAATTCCCCATTGATCTCCATCACGTCTTTTTCATTTTGCGCACACAGTATAATCTCTTTTAAACCAGCTCTTTTTGCAGCCAGCACCTTTTCCTTAATGCCTCCAACAGGCAGAACCTGCCCTCTCAATGTGATCTCTCCCGTCATTGCCAGATAAGGTTTGACCCTTTTCCCTGTAAATGCAGATGCCAACGCTGTCATTATGGTTATACCCGCACTTGGTCCATCCTTCGGAACTGCACCTTCCGGAACGTGGATATGTATGTTTTTCTTTTTAAACTGCTCCGGTTCGATGCCACATTTTTTTGCATTGGCGTGCAAGTAGGTAAGCGCGGTACTGGCACTTTCTTTCATGACATTACCCAAATTACCGGTAAGCTGAAGATCACCTTTACCCTCGCTCAGGGTGGATTCTATAAAAAGAATGTCCCCGCCAACATAGGTCCAGGCCAAGCCTACCGATACACCTGGCATATTTGCTGTCTTATAGATCTCATTGCTATACCTCGGCTTACCCAATATTTTAGTGACATCATGCTGCGTGAGAGAGGATTTGATCTTTCCCTTTATCGCTAGATCCTTGGCAAGGCTTCTCATGATGCTTGCAAGTTGCCTATCAAGTTCCCTTACCCCACTCTCTCTGGTGTAGTTTTCAATGATGTATGTCATCACTTTCGTACCTATCTTAAAAGCGTGGTCCTTTAAACCGTGTTGTTCTTTTTGTTTTGGAAGCAAATGGGTCTGTGCGATTTTTTCTTTCTCCTCAACAGCATACCCTGTTAGATCAATGATCTCAAGCCTGTCTCGCAAAGCAGGCTGAATTCCCTGTATGTCATTTGCCGTGGCAATGAAGAGTACCTTGCTCAAATCATATTCCAATTCAAGATAATTGTCGTAAAAAGTACTGTTCTGCTCAGGATCCAATACTTCCAGCAAGGCAGAAGAAGGATCTCCGCGAAAATCTTTACCCACTTTATCGATCTCATCAAGTATCATCACCGGATTGGATGATTTTACTTTTCTGATCGACTGCAAAATTCGACCTGGCATGGCACCGATATACGTTTTTCGGTGACCACGTATTTCGCTTTCATCATGCAATCCACCCAGACTGAATCTGGTATACTTACGACCTAGAGCACTGGCAATACTTTTTCCAAGAGATGTTTTTCCAATGCCCGGAGGTCCTACAAAACAAAGGATCGGACTCTTCATATCGCCTTTTAATTTCAGCACTGCAAGATATTCGAGTATGCGTTCCTTGATCTTGTGCATGCCATAATGGTCTTTGTCAAGTACTTTTTTAGCCTTCTTCAAATCATAACTATCTTCAGTGTATTCCTCCCAAGGAAGATCAAGCATCAGGTCTACATGATTGTATACTGTAGAGTAATCAGGGGTGCTTGAGTGCATCCGTTCCAATTTCTCAATTTCCTTTTGAAAGAGTTCCTTCGCAGCATCAGGCCATTTTTTTGATTCCGCCTTCTTCTTCATTTGCTGCAACTCACGGTCATTCGAATCACCACCCAACTCCTCTTTGATACTTTTGAGCTGTTGTTGTAAGAAGTAGTCTCTTTGCTGTTTATCAAGCTCTGTTTTGGTTTTGGTAGTAACCTTGTTCTTCAATTCAACAAATTGAAGCTCTTTCTGAAGCAACTTAAGAAGCAATTCCGCCCGCTTTCTCATGTCATCCGTTTCCAGCAATAACTGCTTTTCAGCAAGCTCGCAATTGAGGTTGCTTCCCACAAAGTGTATCAAAAAAGTGGTGTTTTCGATATTGCGTAAGATCAGTGATGCTTCCGTTGGAATATTGGGAGACAGTTGGATAATTTGGCCTGCCAGGTCCTTTATTGAAGCAACCGTGGCATCAAAGGATTGATCGTCATTGATCTTCTCCTCGTTCAAGATCTTTACCTCACCTTTAAAATATGGATCTTCAGCAGTGACGCTGATCAGGCTGAATCGCTTTTTCCCTTGTAAAATGGCAGTTGTTCCACCATCCGGCATCTTGATCAGTTTAATGATCTTGGCGACAGTGCCAACTTGCACCAGATCTGCGACATTGGGATCTTCAACGAGACTGTCCCTCTGTGAGAGTACACCTACCAATTTGTCAGTTTTATAGGACTCAGCAATGGCCTTGATGGACTTATCCCTGCCCACTGTGATCGGAATTACAACGCCTGGGAAAAGAACCGTATTTCTCAAAGGAAGCAAGGGTAATTCGGCTGGCATAGGGGTATCATCAGCTCCCTCACCATCATTTTCGTTCAAAGTGATGATCGGCATAAAATCTAACTCATCTTCTTGCTGCAGATAATTCATCTTGAATTCCATAATCTTGTATTTACGACAATATGACACAACACTTGTAAAAACCCTTCATTTACAAGCCTAGGCCTATATATCGCAAGTTTAATGCCAATAAAAGGTGCTAAGGATAAAGTGGGATGTTATGGATAATTAATTACAACGCAAGCACAACACCCATCTGTAATACGGAACTTTTCCACCTATCGCTGTTGTCAATATCATTCAGATTGGTTACACCGAGGGAATAACGTCCGTAAAGCCTCACTATAGGAAGATTAAGCTGCACACCCGTGAGTATAGAAATATCCCTACCCTTAAATGCCTCTCCGGCATTATTGGTAAGTGACCTTGTCTGGTCGATAAGAATACCAAATTGCGGACCCATTTGAAGGGATATTAACTTGACAGGTTTATAGTTCAATAATATTGGTATAGTGAGATATTTCAATTTTATATTGGTGATGTTCGGCAAAGCTTGTGTATAAATATTAGAGAATTGAGAGCCTGCCCGCAAGCTGTTTTCACTGAATAAGAACTCAGGCTGGATCCCGATTTTTTTACTGAACATGATCTCAGATACAAGTCCTCCATGGTAGCCAAACTGAAATCCATCTTTAAAGGAAAGGCCCGACATTCCTGAAATATTTGCCCCTACTTTGACGCCTAATTTAAAGCCTTGTGCAAAGATTGAATGGTGAACAAACAATACGAGAAATACCAGAATTATCTTTTTCATAATAGATATTTTTGAAACTAACAACATGAAGTTATTATGCTCTGTACAAGAAAAAAAAAAGTGAATGGTAAATAAAATCTAAATTGTTACCCCAGCACTTAGATTAAAAATATGAGACACACGACTGCCTGTGTTGTTGTCAAAATAATATCCAAGAAAATAGCCCGCAGAAAGGGAAACCGCACCCTTGTACCAACTTAAGTTCGTTGAAAATGCTGCTGTTTGAAGCGACATTGTGGAACTGGAAGATGATGACACCCTATAGAGTCGTCTTACACGTCTGAGTTGCTCCTCTCTAGACCGGTTCACCCTAACTGATGATTTGGTGATTGATGAATAACTTTGAACACCCCCAATCAAACTCAACTGAGGAATGAGTGTTAAAATGGCTTTTTTAGAAAACACCTTTTGAAAGGAGAACATATGAGATACGGATGCACTCACCGAAAAGTCTGATAGTCTGACCTGCGAAGTGTCAGTAACCAATATGGGTATCCCAAAGCGGGTATCCGTAAAACTTGAAATATCCTGATAAGTTCCCGTTGCCCACCCCAATGCCAATGAAGGCCTCAACCATGTTTTTCTTCCCTGAATGTATGCATATAATTCATGATTATAGGGGGTTACCAACGTATTCGGATCTTGTTTCTTGATGTAATAGGAGTATGAAACACCATACATCAATTTCTGGTTGATTTTATCATACGAAGGCGAAAGTGCAGTCTGATAAAAAGACGGGGATCCTGAAATATTCCTGATATAGCCTGTTGCGCTGAGCCCAAAACCTGAATGATGAAAATAAGCAACAGAGGGCATAAAAGCTGTGATGCCTAAGTTGGTTTGTTGTGAATTGAAAGCATAATTTTTTGTACTGAAGAGTCGATTACTGACAGAAGTGGAAACAGAAAAAAAACTTCCCCGTTGATCCATTGAGTCAAGCAACAACCTGAGTTCAGCGAGAAGACTATCATTTTTAAGATTTGATAGCTCGTCTGCCAAGGCAACTGAATCAACCGAAGATTCTTGGGCATAGGATGAGAGATCTGAGAAGATGAACAGCGTAAAAATCAATAAATACTGAAAGAAACTTCTGTTGACATTAAAAATTGTATTGCTGTTGTATGCACGCATGGCCTTAAAAATCTATGACAAAGTACGTGCATTAATTTATATCATGGATATAAAATCAGACAAGTTCAATACAAGTTATTTCAGGCAAAATACCAACCCGTCCGGGATAGCCAAGAAAGCCAAATCCCCGATTGACATACAATCGCTGGTCGTGATGTTTGTAAACGCCCGCCCAATGTTTGTAAACATACTGAACAGGACTCCATCTGAATCCTGGTATCTCAACACCAAACTGCATACCATGTGTGTGACCCGATAAGGTTAGGTCGATGTCTTTGTAATGTTTACAGACTTCAGCCGACCAATGGCTTGGGTCATGACTCAATAATATCTTAAAAGGAGTTTGTTCAATTCCGGCATACGCTTTTTCCAAATCGCCATACCTGCTGAAATTCGCTTTAGCCCCCCAGTTCTCGATACCGATCAAACCAATGGTGTGCCCTCCTCTTTCGAGTGTTGTATTCTCATTCAATAATAAACGCCAACCCATTTCGGCGTGCATTTGTTTGAGCCTATCTAAATTGGCAACTTTCTCTTCCTTTGTTCCCCATTGATGGTAATCTCCATAATCATGGTTTCCAAGGATGCTATATACACCCATAGGAGCATTGATCTTTGAAAAAATTTCAATGAAGCTCTCCAGTTCTGATGCAAGGTTATTGACGATATCACCAGTAAAAAATACGATGTCCGGCTTAAGATCAATTATTTTTTGAACGCCGAGTTGAACGGCTTTTTTATCTTCCAAGCTACCCGAATGAATGTCAGATATCTGAACAATTTTTAATCCCTTGAAAGCATCAGGCAAATTGTCAAAGCTCATCTTTACCCGTTCCAACTTGTATTTGTACTTATTATTGATACCATACAATAAAGTGCCAAATAAACTCCCCCCCACGCCTATTCCCAACCAAGAGAGGAAAACAGATCTGCTGATACCATCAGCCTGGATGAGTTCTTTTTCAGAGATCATTGAAATGGCCTTTGCACCACTCCACTGTAAGACCCGCCTAATGTCATCAACCAGAAAAAACAATGCAGCTACCAGCTTGGCGATAAAAAACAACACTACAAAGGCAAAAACATAGTTACGGATAAAGCTGGGAAGAAGGTGAAACTGTACATAGGGAATTGTCAGAAAAATGATCACCGCAGCCACTGTGAATGACCAATAAAAAATGTGGATGGCCCATCTTAGTTTAATGGGCAGCGTTGCTGTTACGATACGAAGTGACTGAAAAACATAAAGATCCAACAGAAGCATGAAGCCAATAAAGATCCAAGAACCAAGCAATCTTTTCATTTTCAAAAATTAATGAATTCAGCAACCTGATTTTCGATGGAAGAAATTGTTCTGGCATCAGATATCTTGCCATCTGCAGAAATAAGTTTGTCAACCGAAGAAATAGGAAGTTTATTTGGATGCACCAGTACATTCAAATAGTGCAATACCCCGGTAATATGGTCTAAACCACGAATGTTGCCCCCTCTTCCGGTTGCCACACCCACGAGAAGTGCCTTCTTACCCGGCCAACAGGCTTTAATATCACTCAGATCAATCAGAGACTTAAAAACTCCTGGGTAACTGCCATTATATTCCGGAAGTACGAGAATGAACTTCTTACTAGGTACCAGGAAATCGTTCTGAAAAGCCAAAAAACGCTCACTTTTATCGCTGAGATCTACCCCTTCGAGTGTTGTTAACTCAGATTCAACGCCCATATTGAGCAACATTTCCTGGTAAATCCATCCAATCCGCTGAGAATTACTATTTAACCTGTCTGTTCCCGCAATTATCGTGTACATGAATATTTTATAGTTTCTTAAGTAACATTATTTTAAGGGTAAATGTTCCCTAAAATGGTGCCGAAGCAGTAAATTTGTCATCCTGTCATTCTTTCTTGGAAATTAGTTAAATGAGGGTTGTCCGGGAGAAAATGGGAAGATGTTTTTTTCCTATTTGATTTGTATTGTAACGATCTAGGCAGAACAACATAAATTAGAATTTTAGAAAATACACATCACATGGCTCGTATCATTGGAGTAGCAAATCAAAAAGGGGGTGTTGGTAAAACAACAACTGCCATAAACCTTGCAGCAAGTCTTTCTGTATTAGAGTACAAGACACTGTTGGTTGACGCCGATCCTCAGGCAAATTCTACCTCAGGTGTGGGGTTTGATCTCCAGAATATTCAGCAGAGTATTTATGATTGCATGGTGGGTGATCTTAAGGCCAAGGATGTTATTTTGAAAACAGAAATCCCGAATCTTGATGTGATACCTTCTCAAATCGATCTTGTTGGCGCAGAGATTGAAATGATCAATTATCCCAACAGGGAGAATGTGATCAAGAACATCCTTGAAGAGATCAGAAATGAATACGACTTCATTATTATTGACTGCTCTCCTTCACTCGGACTTATAACGGTAAATGCTCTTGTAGCTGCTGACTCAGTTGTTATCCCTGTTCAAGCGGAATTTTTTGCACTGGAAGGACTTGGCAAATTACTGAACACCATAAAGATCGTACAAAGCAGACTAAATACCTCTTTGGCTATAGAGGGAATTCTTATGACGATGTATGATGTGCGACTGAGGTTATGTAACCAAATTGTCAGTGAGGTAAGAAGACATTTTGAAGAGATGGTATTCGACACCTTGATACACCGAAATTCAAGATTGAGTGAGGCGCCAAGTGTAGGGAAGCCTGTCATCCTGTATGACGCAGATAGTAAAGGTGCAATTCATTACCTCAACCTCGCAAAAGAGATCCTGCAAAAAAACAATATGACGAAAATCAAAGAGGCAGAACGCATTTTAAATATCGACGATGAGCAATAATTCCTCAAATAAAAAAGATGCACTGAACAGAGGGATAAGATCCCTTTTGGGAAGTATCGATTCTGATATCAATAACCCATCAAATGCTTTACAGCAAGAAGTGGTAAACAGATCAACCGCAGTATCAAGAATTCCTCTTGAAGACATTACTCCCAATGCTAAGCAACCCAGACAGGACTTTGATCCAAAAGCACTTGATGAACTTGCGCAATCCATTCGAGTGCACGACATCATTCAACCACTGACTGTAAAAAAATTACCGTCAGGGAAATATAAACTGAGTGCAGGTGAAAGAAGATGGAGGGCGGCAAAGCTTGCAGGCATCAAGGATGTACCTGTTTACGTAAGAGAGGCTGACGACAAAGGCATCCTTGAACTTGGTTTGTTGGAAAATCTTCAAAGGGAAAACCTGAATGCGATTGAAATCGGACTCAGCTATCAACGTTTGATGGATGAATGTGCAATGACTCAAGAAGAGGTCGCCACCCGTATGGGAATGGACAGAAGTACCGTTTCCAATTACATCAGAATGCTTAAACTGCCTCCGGATATTATCGTTGCTGTCAGAAACGGAACATTATCCATGGGCCATGCTCGTGCCTTGATCAATGCTGGCGAGATCGATAAGCAACTGTATGTTTACCAAACGATCTTGTCAAAGAAACTATCTGTGAGACAAACAGAAGATCTTGTAAAACAATTGTACAAGCCTTCCAAAAAGGTTGAGCCAACAACATCAAAACCCCAAGGTCAGTTTCAAAAAATACAGGATCAGCTAACCAATCATTTTGGCACAAAAGTGAAGCTTGAACATCAAAAAACCGGAAGAGGAAAGATCTCTTTGGAATACTATTCCATTGAGGAGCTGAACAGAATTCTGGAAAAAATGAAAGTCAGCATCCATTGAACATGCCTTTAAAAACATTCATAATTTGTTGTTTTCTGTTCCTGATGTCTAGTTTGTTGGCAACAAACATCAAAGGGCAATCGATTCAGAAGGAAACGGCAACTCCAACAACAGTGATTGATTCGGGCAAGAATGCTAAGCTGGCGGATACTACAAAAAAAGTAAGATCGAATGCAAGCAAAGCTGCGTTGCGATCAGCAATTCTACCAGGCCTCGGACAGGTTTACAACAAAAAATATTGGAAGGTTCCTATTGTTTATGGACTCCTTGCAATTCCTGTCAGTACATATAGCTACAACAGCACATGGTATAACAAAACAAGATTTGCTTATACTACAAGAATGACAAAGGATTCAGCAAATTTTCCAAATATTGCACCTGAACTTCAACCACTGTCAAGCTCATCACTCAGGCTTTACAGAAATGAATTCAGAAAAGGGATGGATTTTTCCATCCTTGGTTTTCTCCTCCTTTGGGGGGTGAACATCATTGATGCTGCAGTCGACGGCCATTTAAAAGGTTTTGATATCAGCGATGAATTAAGTTTGAAAATAGCTCCTAAGTTTTCCCCTGGACCCGGACAGATGGGCATTACAGCAACACTGCATTTCAAAGGACAAAAGGCTGTAAAATAAGGCAGTATTTAATAAACAACATTTATCTTCATACCAAATTAATTCAAGGATTATGAACATTGCATTGGTGGGATACGGGAAAATGGGAAGGATCATAGAAGAGGTTGCTCTTTCGAGAGGACATATTGTCGATGTAAAGATCGATATTGATTCGTTGGCTGATTTTAATCCAGATAAATTCGCTCATGTTGATGCAGCAATAGAATTTACAGGTCCACACACTGCCTTTCAAAACGTAATGAAATGTCTGGATATGGGCACTCCCATTGTTTGCGGCTCAACAGGATGGCTTGATCAACTAACGGAAGCAGAAAGTAAATGCAAGGCTGTGAACGGCAGCTTTATCTATGCAAGTAATTATAGCGTGGGGGTGAATATATTTTTTGAAGTCAATAAAAAACTTGCCCAACTGATGGAGGGCCAACGTCAATATGACGTAAGCATTCGTGAAATACACCACACCCAGAAAAAAGATGCCCCAAGCGGTACAGCCATCAGTCTGGCTGAACAGATCCTGGAAAACAACAGTGCAAAGAAAAGATGGATCAATGATAAGCCCGGTGAGCAAGATGATCTTCTCATCAAAAGTGAACGTATAGACCCCTATCCGGGTTTACATGAGGTTGTATATGAATCTGCAATTGATGAAATTCGTATAGTACACAATGCACACAATAGAAATGGATTTGCACTTGGTGCCGTTATAGCTGCAGAATATATCTACCAGAAGAAAGGTATATTCACAATGAAAGATGTTCTTGGATTTGGAAACTAACCTATCATGCTGAATAAAAAAACCCAATACGCGATCAAAGCACTCATGTACCTTGCGGAACACAAGGATGATGGACCGGTGCTCATTGCAGATATAGCGAAGAAAAAAAAGATACCGCTGAAGTTTTTAGAGAACATTTTACTGGAACTAAGAAAGGCAGGAATTCTTGAGAGTAAAAAAGGGAAAGGTGGTGGTTATTTCCTTAAAGTAGCTCCCTCCAAAATTCCGATTGCAGACATCATAAGAAAGATCGATGGTCCTATTGCCATGCTTCCCTGCGTAAGCTTGTATTTTTATGAACGCTGTAAAAACTGTGACGAAAAGAACTGTGGCTTGCACGACATCATGATCATGGTCAGAGATGCGAATCTTAAAATACTCGAGAATAAAACCGTTGCAGACCTCATAAAATAGTACGTAATATTACATTTCTGAGAAATAGATATTACGAACCCTAATCATTTAACATGTCAGAGACACTGGTCATTTCAACAGGTTCAAAGCAGCAGCAATATGAAACGCTGCTACCTCAAGTGAAAGCTTTGATCGAAGGTGAACCTGATCTGGTGGCTAATCTCGCCAATATAACCGCCGCATTAAAGCAACAATTCGATTTCTTCTGGATAGGTTTTTATCTTGTCAAGAACGAAGAACTGGTGCTGGGTCCTTTTCAAGGACCCATAGCCTGTACCAGGATACGAAAAGGAAGAGGCGTATGCGGAACAGCGTGGCTGCAACAAAAAACCATCATCGTTCCTGATGTTGAAAAATTCCCCGGCCATATTGCATGCAACAGCCTTTCAAAAAGCGAAATTGTTGTACCTGTATGGAAAAATGGTGAAATCTTGGGCGTATTGGATATCGATAGTGATAGCCTGGAGAGTTTTGATGAAACAGATGCTTCTTATCTTGAAAAGTTAGTTGATTTGATCCCCTGATCATCCTGATAATTAAGTGTAATCCAATATTTCTGAGCCCGCTCTCCAATAAATCATCAGTCCAGGAATTTCGATACGGAATATTTTGTTCTTAGCCCCCCTAGCCTGCTTGTATAAGTCACTTATCTTTGCATCATGGAACCATTTTTAAAAGACTTGTTTTCTGGACAATCCTATGACGAGCATAACTTTTTTCTGATCGCAGGACCCTGCGTAATTGAAAATATAGAATTGCTGGAACAGGTAGCATCTAGGGTATCGGCCACCTGCAAGGAACTCGGTATACCCTATGTGTTCAAAGCTTCATATAGAAAAGCCAACAGAACCAATGCTTCTTCGTTTACCGGACTTGGTGATGAAACAGGATTAAGTCTGTTGAAAAGCATCAAAGAGAGTTATCATCTTCCAACTACGACAGACATACACGCAGCCAATGAAGCTGCAATGGCGGCGCCGTATGCCGACATACTTCAGATTCCTGCTTTTCTATGCAGGCAGACCGACCTACTTACTGCAGCAGGTGAAACCGGTAATGTGGTCAATATAAAAAAGGGTCAATTTGTAAGTGGCGAGGCCATGAAGTTTGCAGTTGACAAAGTGAGAAAAACCGGCAACAATAAAATAATCCTAACTGAGCGGGGAACCACTTTTGGATATCAGGATCTTGTTGTTGATTACAGAAACATACCTTCCATGCAAGCGCATGGTGTTCCTGTGGTCATGGACTGCACCCACGCACTACAGCAACCGAATCAAACCTCAGGCGTCACCGGTGGTAATCCAACGATGATAGGTACCATCGCCAAGGCTGCGATTGCAGCAGGCGCTGATGGATTGTTCATAGAAACACACCCTGAACCCTCCAAAGCACTGAGTGATGGAGCCAACATGTTGCAACTTGATCTGTTGGAAGATCTGCTGAAACAACTGGTCAGAATAAGAAAAGCATTGGTCTAGCTGTAGCGAAGTGGATTTCTCCTTGCCTCAAGGATATAACGCTTCAAATTCATCCAAAAGGCATAAATAAAATAAAACACCACCGGGGATCCCAGCGTCATGCAGGAGATGTAAATGAAGTACTTTCTGATGGTGAATGTGGATATCCCCATGACCTCGCCAATTCGGGTACAAACCCCGAAAAGTTGCCACTCGATGTAATGTTTAAGATTTCCCATAACCAAATATAAATAATCCGTTCATTATTTGTTCAACTCTTGGTAGGCGGACTTGAATTAATTAATTTTGCGCTACCCAAAAAGAGGCAACCAACACCACTTTTTGTACATATCTCTTATAACGAAAATTTACTAAAATGGTTTTTGATCTCGAGCTAATCAGAAAGACATATTCCAACATGCCTGCAAAGGTCGATGCCGCTAGAAAAGCATTAGGAAGGCCTCTCACCCTGGCGGAAAAAATATTGTACTCACACTTGTGGGAAGGCGTTGAAGTGAAAGATTTTCAAAGGGGTAAAGATTATGTAGATTTCGCTCCGGACAGAGTGGCCATGCAGGATGCAACGGCCCAAATGGCCCTGCTTCAGTTCGATACTACCGGTAGAAAGAAGGTAGCGGTTCCTTCCACAGTTCACTGCGATCACCTGATCGTGGCAAAAAACGAGAGCAAAGTTGACCTAAAAAAAGCGATCACTGAAAATGAGGAGGTTTATGAATTCCTTTCATCCATCTCCAACAAATATGGTATAGGGTTCTGGAAACCAGGTGCTGGTATCATTCACCAGGTAGTACTTGAAAATTACGCTTTCCCTGGAGGTATGATGATTGGTACTGACTCACACACTGTAAACGCCGGCGGATTGGGTATGGTGGCTATAGGGGTTGGTGGAGCTGATGCCTGCGATGTGATGGCTGGGTTGAGCTGGGAACTGCTAATGCCTAAACTGATCGGTGTTAAACTAACTGGAAAGCTCAGTGGATGGGCTTCGCCAAAAGATGTCATTCTCAAGGTTGCAGGCATCCTTACCGTAAAGGGAGGCACAAATGCAATAGTTGAATATTTCGGAGAGGGCGCCACCAGCATGAGCTGTACAGGCAAAGGAACGATCTGTAATATGGGGGCTGAGATCGGTGCAACGACTTCAACTTTTGGCTATGATGAAAGTATGAGTCGCTACCTTAAAGCAACCGGCAGAGCTGAGGTTGCAGAAGCTGCAGATAAGATCAGCGCTTACCTCACTGGTGACAAAGAAGTGTATGAGCAACCCGAAAAATATTTTGACAGGGTTATTGAAATTAACCTGAGTGAACTGGAACCGCATCTGAATGGACCATTCACTCCAGATCTTGCTACTCCTATTTCACAAATGAAAGAGGCCGCAGCAAAAAATAACTGGCCTACCAAGGTTGAAGTAGGACTGATCGGAAGCTGTACAAATTCATCCTATGAAGATATCAGTCGTGCTGTCAGCCTTGCAAAACAAGTCGCCGAAAAAGGTTTGAAAACAAAAGCAGAATTCACCATTACACCCGGAAGTGAACTGGTACGTTATACCATCGACAGAGACGGATTCCTGAAAACATTCGCTGAGATCGGGGCAACTGTTTTTGCAAATGCATGTGGACCATGTATCGGGATGTGGGAAAGAATGGGTGCAGAAAAACAAGAGAGGAATACCATCGTACATTCATTCAACAGAAACTTTGCTAAACGTGCGGATGGTAATCCCAACACGCTAGCATTCGTAGCAAGTCCGGAAATAGTAACTGCCCTTGCCATAGCAGGCGACCTCACCTTCAATCCCATGACAGACACGCTGATCAACGAAAAGGGAGAAGCCGTTAAACTAGATCCTCCAAATGGTGATGAACTTCCTTCAAAAGGATTTGCAGTTGAGGATGCGGGTTATCAAGCCCCCGCAGAAGATGGAAGCAAGGTACAGATCAATGTTAAGTCCGACAGCAAACGCCTGCAGCTGCTCTATCCTTTTGCATCCTGGGAAGGAACAGACGTGAAAGGATTAAAACTTCTTATTAAAGCAAAAGGAAAATGTACTACTGATCATATCTCGATGGCAGGACCTTGGTTGAAATTCAGGGGACATCTCGACAATATCAGTAACAACATGTTGATCGGAGCTGTTAACTTCTTTAATGAAAAAACAGACCTGGTGAAAAATCAACTCACAGGAGAATATGGTCCTGTTCCTGCTACACAACGTGCTTATAAAGCAGCTGGTGTGGGAAGTATTGTTGTAGGAGATGAAAATTACGGAGAAGGATCTTCTAGAGAACATGCGGCCATGGAACCTCGTCACCTTGGAGTGCGTGTAGTGATGGTTAAATCATTCGCGCGTATTCATGAGACCAATCTGAAAAAGCAGGGAATGCTTGCACTTACCTTTGGCAATAAGGAAGACTACGATAAAATACAAGAAGATGACAGCATTGATATCAATGGGTTAACCTCTTTTACACCCGGAAAACCTCTTGAGGTTGTACTGAATCACAAAGATGGTTCTACAGAAACCATTCAGGCATTGCACAGCTACAATGCGCAACAAATTGAATGGTTCAAAGCCGGTGGTGCACTGAATGTGATCAGAGCTAATGCTGCCAAATAAAAACAGAAAAATTAAACTGTAATTCAGAAAGGGAAAGCACTTAATCTTTCCCTTTCTTTTTTTGATACTCCTGTACAGCCTTTGGAAGTGGCGGCTTTACAGGAGCAGGTGGATTTGTTGTTTTTCCAGATGGTATGTTGGAAGACTGTGGTATACTGTTTTTCTTGTCGAGTTGTCCGAAAACAAAAAACTCTGTTTTCACTACCTCTCCTGTTGCCGGATTGTAATAAACCCATTTCCCATTTTTCACTTCAGCAGCTTCATGTTTGATCACTTTTTCGATCAACCTATCAGGTTGATCGATATCCGGAACCACTATTGTATCATATGGGTTGGCTGGATTTACAGCCTTCCAGCTTTCTTCTCTGATCAAATCACCAATGGTTGTGTAGTATTGTTGTTTACCATCACGGTACCCGTATTTGTAAAATTCACGTGCGATCAGATCACCCATCAAGCTGTACCGAAGCCATGCTCCATTCTTTTTATCGTCAATGAATATCCCTTCCTCTTCATATCCCGGCTCACCCCTGATTTCTTCATATCTCAACACCCATGGCCCCTGGCGCATCTTTTTTTGATCAATTCGATTAATGGTATCACCTCTTTGGGTTAACGAGTAATCCATCCAAATTTGGCAATTCGAATCAACAGAGATCAACAATAGTGAAGAGAGAATGAAAATGCAACTGAAGAGTTGTTTCATCTTTAAATTGTCAGCTTTCATCATTTGCTAAATGTATATAAAACTGATCATAGGAGATCGAAAGAAAATCACAAAAAGCATGATTGAAGTTAGTACGACAATTCCAGGATGTAATATGTCGCTATAACCCCTTTAGGTACAATATTGCAAGTGCATAGCCATCCAGGCCAAGTCCGCAAATGGTACCCTTTGCCTTAGCCGATACATGTGATATCTTCCTGAATTCCTCACGGGCATGAACATTGGAGATATGCACTTCAATCACAGGTGATGTGATGGCGGCAATTGCGTCCCCGAGAGCGACTGAAGTATGGGTATATCCTCCTGGATTCAGGATGATGCCATCTACAGAAAACCCGACTTGTTGAATTGCGTTGATCAACTCACCCTCTACATTGCTTTGAAAGTATGTTAATTCTACATCCGTATACTGCGCACGCAGTTTCAAGAGAAATGATTCAAAACCTTCAGCACCATAAATATCCGGCTCCCTCTTACCTAAAAGATTCAGATTTGGTCCGTTGATTATAGCGATCTTTTTCACGAGTTAGTTATTGTTGATCAATGCGATGAAGTCATCGAAGAGGTATCGGCTATCATGCGGACCAGGCGTTGCTTCAGGATGATATTGAACTGAAAACGCAGGGCGATCTTTTAATTTGATGCCCTCAATAGAGTTATCATTAAGATTGACATGTGTAACCTCGATCGATGGTGAATTACGAACAGCATCAGGATTTACAGCAAAGCCATGATTCTGTGTCGTGATCTCACAAAGACCAGTCATCAAGTTCTTTACAGGATGATTCAATCCTCTGTGTCCATGATGCATTTTAAAGGTTGGTATGCCATTGGCCAATGCAAGAAGCTGGTGCCCAAGACATATGCCAAATACGGGCTTCTTGGTCTCTAAAATTTGTTTCACAGTGGCTATCGCGTAATCCATTGATGATGGATCTCCAGGTCCATTAGAAATGAAATACCCATGTGGTTCGAACGTAAGGAGCTCCTCCATACTTGTTTTGGCAGGATGAACCCTTACATAAGCTCCACGATCAGCAATACACTGAATAATATTGCGCTTTACACCAAAATCCAAGACAGCAATGCGAATTGGCGCATTTGGATCACCCATATGATATACCTCATTGGTTGAGACCAATGAAGCAAGCTCAAGGCCTTCCATGGATGGCACCTTTTTCACTGCTTCTTTCAGGGATTCAACATCCAAATTTTCGGAGGAGATGATACAGTTCATTGCTCCCTTTTCTCTAATGTGGGTAACAAGTGCACGGGTATCAACATCTTCAATAGCAACCACTTCTTGTTCCAAGAGGTAATTCTGGAG
>JBKCFW010000201.1:0-6360 GCA_046303675.1 bacterium | reverse complement strand
GCATACGGTGATTACATCTCTCAAAAAGCATATGCCATTGCACAGGTTGCGGATAAGATATATTGTAATCCCAAAGGAATTTTTCAGTGGCAGGGGTTGTCAGTTGAGTACGTATTTTTTAAGAATCTGATCGATAAACTTGAAATAAAACCACAGATCTTTTATGCCGGTAAATTCAAAAGCGCTACAGAGCCTTTCAGGGCAACAGAAATGTCTGAGCCCAACAAGGAACAAACTTCTGTTTGGCTTGAAGATATCTACGGTGAGATGATTGCACAGGTCAGTAAATCCAGAAAACTGCATTTGGATACCTTAAGAAATTATGCAAATCGTTATGCGATCGATGTTCCCGAAAAGGCAGTTCAACTGGGCTTGATCGATGGGGTAAAATATGACGATGAGGTAAAAGATGAGATCAGGAAGCGACTTGGGATTTCCAAAACCGATAAGATTGGCTTTGTCAGTATATCAAAATATAAGGATGCAGTAAGTCTGGTCGGACCATACGCAAAAGACAAGATCGCTCTTGTAGTAGCAGAGGGAGAGATTGTGTATGGTAAAGGAACACCAGATCAGATCGGTTCTGATGAATACTTGTCTTTGTTGAGAAAACTCCGAAATGACAAATCAGTCAAGGCCATCGTAATGAGGATCAATTCCCCTGGAGGTTCGAGTCTTGCCAGCGAGATCATTTGGAGAGAACTGGAGCTGATCAAAAAACAAAAGATTCCAATCATAGTAAGCATGGGAGATGTTGCGGCAAGTGGAGGATACTACATAGCTGCCAATGCAAATAAAATATATGTTCAACCCAACACCATCACAGGTTCTATCGGGGTCTTCTCGATCATACCTGATTTTTCATCTTTTATGAAAAATAAGTTAGGTGTGACATTCGATAGGGTCAAAACTTCTGAATTTGCTGACGCGCCAAGTGTTACCAGATCATTGAGTGAAAGGGAAAAACAGATCGTTCAACACGAGATCGATCGTATTTATACCGACTTCAAAACAAGGGTGTCTGATGGAAGGAAAAAAGATATGCAGTATGTTGACAGTATTGCGCAGGGAAGGGTGGGGACTGGCAAGCGTGCTATTCAGCTTGGTTTGGCGGATGCTATTGGTGGAGAACAAGATGCGATCATTGAAGCGGCTAAGTTGGCAGGTATTAAAGAATACAAGGTTCGAAGATACCCAGAGGAAAAAACATTCTTGGAGTATATTCTGCAACAGTATCCCAATGAGCTTTCTTCATCATCCATTGAAAAAGAGATGGGAAGGGATGAATATATGATCTTTAAGAGGATCAGGTCGCTTAAAGAGGAGAGCGGAGAAATTAAATCCAGACTGCCATTTGATTTCTTCATCCGTTAATACATCATGAGCTCAACTTCATCTACATACAATCAATTTAAGGCTATGCTTGCTATAGCCAAGGCAAGTCTGCGATCAATTTTCAGAAGTCCGTCAGCAGTGATCTTCAGTTTTTTGTTCCCCCTCATATTTATTTTGGTCTTCGGATTTTTGAGTTCCACAACCCCGGTCATTCGTGTTGCTTTTGCATCGGGATCGATCAATGACAACGATCTGTACAAACAGTTGCTTGAAAAAGAAAATCTCAAGGTTGTTACACAATCAGACATCATCTCAAAACAAGAAATTGAGAAAGGTCATATGACGGCGATTCTCAATATCAAGGAGCTTAATCCTGAAGCTTATCCAAAATATGCTGTGGAGATAACAACTTCTACTGCCGCGACTGATAAAATCGGGTTACTGCAATCCGTTATTCAACAAACAATTGCCGAGTTGGATCAAAAACATTTTCCAGCCAGAGCTACTTACGGTATCATGATGAAGGAAGTGTTGCCAGGCAGAGAGTATCGAACAATCGATTTTATATTACCCGGACAACTTGGATTTAGTTTGTTGAGTTCAGGTGTTTTCGGTGTTGCGTTTATTTTTTTTAGTCTTCGTCAAACGCTTGTACTCAAAAGATTTTTCGCCACACCCATCAAGCGAACGTATATTTTACTTGGAGAGGGACTAGGAAGGATCACTTTTCAAATGCTCACGGCAATTGTCATTTTATCAATTGGTCATTTTGCGTTTAGTTTTACCTTGATACATGGCTGGGTAACCTTTTTGGAAATGATGGTCCTAAGTCTTGTTGGTCTGGTCGTATTCATGGGTTTTGGTTTCATTGTAAGCGGGTTGGCCAGCAGTGAAAGCACCATACCGCCATTTGCGAACCTTGTTACGCTTCCACAGTTTCTGTTGGCAGGTACTTTTTTTCCAGTCGAAAATTTCCCAGCATGGCTGCATCCTATCTGTAAGGTTCTTCCTCTGACGCACCTCAACACTGCGATGCGTAATGTTGCTTTTGAAGGCTCACACCTTGTCGATTGTTTACCCCAATTACAATACCTTTTTATCTGGGGTATTGTTCTCTATGCTATAGCAATTCGGGTCTTTAAATGGGAGTAGAGAATTCTTTCTAATTACAATTTCGTTGGTGAATACAAACTCAGATTTCTTTGTATTCCTTCCCATTTTGTTCTTTTGATCGGAGAGTTTTTAAAGATTTCGTTGAAGCTATCTTTATCCAATGAAATCCAATCGTTGATCCTGAATGTTAATACCTCATTTATTGGTTCTAACTCCTTGTGGTTGTGAGACAAGCTGAATTTGTTCCATGGGCAAACATCCTGGCATATGTCACAACCGAAAATCCAGTTCTCTGATTTATTTTTTAGATCATCAGGTAGTTTGTCTGACTTAAGTTCGATCGTGAAATAGGAGATGCAAGCCGATGCGTTCAGCTCTTTGTTTGGTAGTATTGCGTCAGTCGGACATGCATCAATGCATTTTGTACAAGTTCCGCAATAATCTTTTGCATAAGGTTCATCAGGTATCAATTCAAGATCAGTGATCAATGTAGCAATGAAAAAGAAAGATCCTGTCTTTTTGTTGATCAGATTTCCATTTTTTCCGATCCAGCCTAATCCACTTCTTTGTGCCCAACTTCTTTCCAGTACCGGAGCAGAATCAACAAATCCTCGTCCATCAATATGTCCGAGTTGTTCTCTTAATCTGAACAGAAATTCATGAAGTTTTTCCCTGATGACAGTGTGGTAATCTTTTCCATACGCATACTTAGCAATCTTGGGAGTGTCTTCAATCTGATGCGATGAAGGAAAATAGTTAAAAAGGAGTGTAATTACAGACTTCGCCCCCGGGACTAATTTTCTCGGATCTATCCTAAGGTCAAAATGATTTTCCATATAACCCATCTCGCCATGATATCCCTTTTTTAGCCATTTCTCCAAACGCAATGCATCATCATCTAATCGCTCAGCTTTGGCAATTCCACACTGCTCAAATCCAATGGATCTGGCAATTTCTTTAATTATTGTGGTGTTGCGTTCAGCAGAAGCCATCATCCAATATTCCATTATTGATCAATGGCAGCATCAGTGATTTCTTTCATCCGGAAGTACAAGTCCTTCTTTTGTTCTCCCGACAAGCTTTTTGCAAATATTATACCAACGTATTTGCGTTTAGTGTCTATCCAGGGCCATGTGCCAAATGCTCCTGGCGCTGCGAATACAGTGCCTTTTCCATTTTCATCTTCCAATATCCAACTTCCTAGTGAATAGTTAAGTCCTTTTCCTTGTTCTGGTGTGTACCTAACTTTCATGTCCTGAGTTTGATTTTTGAGCATCTCATCAACAGCATTCTCACTGAGTATTCTTTTTCCATTGAACATGCCATGGTTAAGGATCATTTGCATGAAATTCAGGTAGTCATTCGCAGAGCATACCGCTCCACCCGAAGGGTTCACCGCACCTCCGTTTTCATTGTAAAAACTTGCTGTTCTCATACCGAGAGGCCTGAACAGCTTCTCAACGATCACACGATCGAACGATTTTTTTGACACCACTTCAATTACTCTTGCGGCGATATTCAGTCCGACGTTGCTGTAACTGAACGCTTCACCGGGATTGTCAATGATCTCTTTTCTCGTTGCAAAGAAAAGAACCTCTTCTTCCAGATTTTCAAACTTGCTGCGTTGCGCCAATTTCAATACACCCGATGCTCCTGCGTCCAATCCTGTAGTGTGTGAAAGACAATTTTTTATAGTGATATAACCTTTCATGTTTTTTTCAAAAACAGGTAAGTATTTTGATACTGGATCATCCAGATTTATTTTCCCTTCATCAACAAAGATCATCACCAACGCTGCCGTCAGCCATTTGCTAGAGCTTGCTATTGGTGCAGGAGTTTTAAGCTTGAGTTCTTCTGTCTCTTTGAGGAATATATTTTTTCCTTCTTTATTGATCGCAACGACAAGGTCTTTGCCCAGTACTTTCTGATTCTTTGTTATAATTGCATCTAATGCTGAGAAGTTGGATTGTGCGTAATTTGACTGCAAGAATAGCATGAAAATCAATACTGGACTGCATTTGCGACATATAAAATCTAAAAAAGCTGTCATAATTGCGTGTTTTATAATGTGGTAGGTGCTTTGATGATTTATCTACAAATTAACGAATATGAATTTAAATAACTTTACGATACAGGCTGCTGAAATTGTTCAGGCTGCTCAGCAATTGGCATACAATGGGGGGAATCCAACCATTGAGAATGACCATATTTTGCAAAGCTTATTGGAGCAGAAAAATTCACCGGTTGAATATCTTCTTAAAAAGAACAATGTTTCCATCCAAGTATTGCAGTCAAAGTTAACAGAATCATTGTTAAAGCTTCCTAAAACAACAGCAGAACCTGCGCAGTCGCTTGGTAGGGAAGCAAACAGTACTTTTTTGCGTGCCACATCCTTGTTGTCTAAGTTTGACGATGAATTTGTAACTCCAGAACATATCTTGATTGCCTTGGTCACTGGAACTGACCCTATCGCAAAACTGTTGAAAGAAATGGGACTCACCGAAAGCGGATTGATCACTGCGATCAAAGAACTTAGAAAAGGTGAGAAAGTAAAAAGCCAAACACAGGAAACCCAATTCAATGCGCTGAACAAGTATGCAAAAAATCTGATTGAAATGGCTCGCCAGGGTAAACTCGATCCGGTGATCGGTCGTGATGAGGAGATCAGAAGAACACTTCATATCCTAACAAGAAGATCTAAAAACAATCCTATCCTTGTTGGTGAGCCAGGTGTTGGTAAAACAGCTATTGCCGAGGGACTGGCCATGCGCATTGTCAACGGCGATGTTCCGGAAAATCTTAAAAGTAAATTGATCTATGCACTTGATATGGGCTTGCTCATTGCAGGAGCAAAATATAAAGGTGAGTTTGAGGAACGTTTGAAAGGTGTTGTAAAAGAAGTGGCATCTAGCGATGGAGAGATCATCCTGTTTATTGATGAGATCCATACACTTGTAGGTGCTGGTGGTGGAGAAGGCGCTATGGATGCTGCAAATATTTTGAAACCTGCATTGGCAAGGGGTGAGCTCAGGGCTGTCGGTGCAACAACGTTGAATGAGTATCAAAAGTATTTTGAAAAGGACAAGGCACTCGAACGAAGATTTCAAAAGGTAATGATCGATGAGCCAAGCATTGAAGATGCTGTTTCCATTTTGAGGGGGTTGAAGGATCGTTATGAGACCCATCACCATGTGCGCATCAAAGATGAAGCCATTATTGCTGCGGTTGAATTATCCAGCAGGTATATTACTGATCGTTTTTTGCCTGATAAAGCTATAGACTTGATTGATGAGAGTGCCGCCAAGTTGCGATTGGAAATGAATTCCATGCCAGAAGAGTTGGACAAGCTTGAGCGTCAGATCCGTCAGCTTGAGATCGAACGTGAAGCGATCAAGAGAGAGGATGATGAGGTCAAAATGAAAGAGTTGAATACAGAGATCGCCAACCTTGCTGTAGAGCGTGATACCTTAATGGCAAAATGGAGAGAAGAGAAAGATATTGTTGAACGGGTTCAGCAAGCCAAAGCAGAGATTGAGCAATTGAAACTTCAGGCTGAACGTGCTGAACGTGAAGGTGATTACGGTACAGTTGCTGAGATTCGTTATGGTCGTGTCAAGCAAAAAGAAGCCGACATTGTTACCCTCACCGAAGAACTTGCTGCAACCGGAGAAAAAAGACTCCTGAAAGAGGAGGTGGATGCAGAAGATATTGCTGAAAATGTAGCCAAGGCAACAGGTATTCCGGTTTCTAAAATGATGCAAAGTGACAGGGAGAAATTATTACAACTAGAAGATCACCTGCACGAGCGGGTTGTTGGTCAGGAGGAAGGAATCACAGCAGTGGCAGATGCTATTCGCAGAAGCAGGGCAGGTTTGCAGGATCCCAAAAAACCGATCGGTTCTTTTATTTTTC
>JBKCFW010000200.1:0-4123 GCA_046303675.1 bacterium | reverse complement strand
ATATCCATCTTTGTCAAACATTTTACCATCTTCTTGCATTTGACCGTCTATAAAATTACCAACATAGTAATATCCTCCATTATAAAATGTCAGTTTTCCTTGCCCGTGCATGGTTCCATTTATCCAGTCACCTTCATACACATCGCCATTCTCCATTGTCATTTTTCCTTGTCCGTGCATGGTTCCGTTTTCAAAATCACCTTCATAATGATTGTAAAAACTAAAACTATTTGAAAATTTGATTTTTCCTTTTCCAGACATAGTATCATTTGCCCATTCTCCGTCATATTTTGTGCCATTGGATAACTCAATTACACCACTGCCTTGTTTTTTATCATCAATAAAATTCCCTTCGTATCGCGTAAATGTGTCATCCGGGTCGTACTCTATTAAAATGCCATTCCCATCCATTACATATGTGGCTTGTGGTTGTGCACAATTTTTTTGATACCGACAAATATTCGTTTGAACTGGCAAAAATGCTTTTGCTTGTCCATGGTAAACCAATTTCGGTTTATTTGTACCATCATAAAATTCAACTTGACTAACATTATATCGCTTACCATTTTCTGGAACGCGATCCCCGTTCAAGTTTACACTGAGTGTACCTGCGCGTTGAGAACGATGCTTCAGTTGTTTTTTTGTTTTTGAACGAAAATGTTTGCGTTGTTTGCGTTGTTTACGCTTGCGAGTTGTATTGTGCATCCAAACAATTGTATATTATGTGAACAAAAAAATGTGTTGAAGTTGAGAAAGAGAGAAGATAGAATTGCAGAAGATGCACTGAGGAGTGGTGATGTGATCGGTACAAAGGAAAGTTTGGTAGCAAGTTTTGCAAGCGGATTTAGCGCAGGACGGGCAAGTGATTTGTTTGCGAATGGAAGCATTGAAGTTGTCGGTACAGATATTGCAGGTCATAATGTTGTAGTGGGTAAAGTAACGCTGAGTGAGAAAGTAAAATAAAGGTGAAAAAATCAATTTTTTTGAGAAATAATGAAAACGAGTAGATAGATGTTAGCGTGTCGTGATGACATGTCGCGATGTCGCGTGACAGAATGCACATAAACAAATGTCGTGATGACATGTCAAATGTGTCGTGTGACTGAATACAGCGTGATCACATGTCAAATATGTCGCGTGACAGAATACAGCGTGATCACATGTCAAATATGTCGCGTGACTAATACACATAAACAAATGTCGCGATGTCGTGATCACATGTCAAATATGTCGCGTGACAGAATGCAGCGTGGTCACATGTCAAATGTGTCGCGTGACAGAATGCACATAAACAAATGTCGTGATGTGATGTCGCGATGTCGCGTGACAGAATGCAGCGAATAGTACCTCATATTGTGAAAGAATATTCAGTGAATTTCTCTGAAGTGATAAGACTAGGTGTTGTAAAAAAAGTATTGTATGTATACTTATATAATAATGAGTAGGTATACGCGTTTGTTACAATTTGTGGGTATATTTGTAATAATAATGATTTATTTAAATATAAGCGAATGTGGAGGAGGTATTTGTGGTGTAAATCGGAACATGAGTCGTGAGCGTAATAAAGAGGTTACAAAAAAAAATCCAAGCGAACTGAACAAGGCAATAGATGCATTGTGGTGATGAGGTTTGCCAGAATGGTACCTCAGTTTGTGAGTGGTTTCTCAACATATAAGAAATGAATAAATGGTTGAATTTCTCTCAATTGAGAAGTTTCAATATTGTAAAAGGTTTGAAATGATATGCATGTCATACGCATGATGGTTGCAGCGTGATGACATGTCGTGATATCGTGTGACCGAATCCAGTGTGGTCACATGTCGTGATATCGTGTGATTGAATACAGCGTGATGACATGTCGCGATGTCTCGTGACTGAATGCATCGTGTTCACATGTCGCGATGTCTCGTGACTGAATGCAGTGTGTCACATGTCAAAAGTGTCGCGTGACTGAATGCAGTGTGTCACATGTCGCGATGTCGCGTGACAGAATGCACATAAACAAATGTCAAATGTGTCGCGTGACTGAATACATGCATGATTCCTCAGTTCATGAGTGGTTTCTCAAGAATGAATAAATGGTTGAATTTCTCTCATTTGTAATGTTGTAAGAGTTGAAAAAAAAGAGAAAGTATGCATGATGTGTTGTGGTATGATGTGTTGTGGTATGAGGTGTTGTGGTATGATGTGTTGTGGTATGATGTGTTGTGTGTGTGTCACATGTCAAAAGGTGGTCACATGTCAAAAGGTGATCACATGTCAAAAGGTGGTCACGTGACCGGCATAATAATAGGCCATGGCTCATAATGGGAGCCATTTCTCAATATATGAATAAATGGTTGAATTTCTCTCATTTGTAATGTTGTAAATGATTATTGATATTGAAATCAATAACCGATATAAATGGAAATACATAGGTAATGCATAATCATGACTGCATCATTTGACATAGTGGATTTGATAGAGAATAATCCGATAACGAAGTTATCAAGCACCTATCAAAACAAATTGTTGACGAAAATCAAGACGAAATTTACAGAAAACGAACAACAATTATTTGTTGCAAGTTTTTACGGTTTTTTGAAGTATGATTCCAAGATGGATTTTGTGATTGACTTGGATGACGTGTGGAAGTGGGTGGGATTTTCAAATAAGGCGCATTCAAAACATCTATTGGAAAAACATTTCATAATGGATAAAGATTATAAATTGCTCACGAAGGCTAGTGAGCAAAAGTTTCACGTGAGAGGTGGTCACAACAAAGAAATCATTATGTTGAATGTTTCAACTTTCAAAAGGTTTTGTTTAAAGGCAGGGACAACCCGTGCGGATGAAATTCACGACTACTACATTAAACTAGAAGAAACATTACAAGAGGTGGTGCATGAAGAAAGCACCGAATTGAAACTGCAGTTAGAAACGCAGTTAGAAAAAACCAACATGGAACTGCAAAGGTCAGAGAAAACAAGAGAAAAAATCAGAGAGAAAACATTATTGGAACAATTTGGAAGCAATGTGCAATGCGTGTATTACGGTCTCATAGATGATGTGAGTGATGCAAATGAGAAATTAATTAAATTTGGTAATTCAAATAATTTGAAGAATCGTGTATTGAGTCATAAAGAAACATACACAAATTTTCGGTTGTTGAATGCATTCAAAGTGGAAAATAAAATGCAAATAGAAAATGCAATCAAAGAACACCCAATGTTCGTTGAAAGACGACGGGCAATCACAATAAAAAGTAAAAAATACATAGAGTTATTAAATGCGAATGAATTGTCATTTTCAGTACTGGATAAAACGATAAAAGACATAATAGTGAACACCGAATGCAATATAGCGAACTACATGAAATTATTAGAAGAGAATAAACGATTGAAGAAACAATTGGAAACTCACGACGAAATGAATAACGTAAATGAACTTGTTTTGTTGAGAGCCGAAAACAAACATTTAAAAATTGAAAATTTAAAACTAAAAAAAGGAAATAAAAATGCGTTGAACGATTGCGATGTCACTACTACAGTCGTAACCGAGGTGACAGTGAGTGAAACTGAAGTTGAAAATTATAGCATGATAATGAAGAAATTAAAAAAACACAATCACACAAAAAGCAATGATGGATTGTATCACATTGATGGAAATACATATGAGATATTGCGTGGCACACGAGAAGATGTGTGGAATGGCAAGTCGTATCTAACAACAGGTGGAGTGCCAAAAAGTGGATTAATTGTAAATAAGGCAGGTAAAATCGTTTCAAAGGTTAAATCGGTGGAAGGACTCAAGATTAATCGGTTTGGAAAAAATAATGAATAAACAAAAGGTGGTCACGTGACCGGCATAATAATAGGCCATGGCTCATAATGGGAGCCATTTCTCAACATATGAATAAATGGTTGAATTTCTCTCATTTGTAATGTTGTAAGAGTGAAAAAAAGTTAGAATGAGTGGATGACATTGCATTGTTGAGTGCATTGTTGAGTGCATTGTTGAGTGCATTGTTGAGTGCATTGTTGAGTGCATTGTTGAGTGCATAGTGTATTTGTTACCGGATGGAGAGACGTCCGCCATTGGATGCAATGCCGAATTCAATGAAGTCGTAAAACGCATTATCATC
>JBKCFW010000199.1:0-6819 GCA_046303675.1 bacterium | reverse complement strand
TCTTCACAGAGATTCAAATGGTCATGTTTTACATGATGGCGATTCAGTGGTGTTGATCAAGTCGCTTGATGTCAAAGGATCTACATTAAATGCAAAAATGGGAACAGTGGTCAGGAATATCCGCATTGTTGCCGACAATACAGATCAGATCGAAGGCAGGGTAGAAGGCCAGCAGATCGTTATTTTAACGCAATATGTAAGACGTCAAAACAGCTAGTAAAGGCTGTTTCACCGAACAGGCAGAAATATTTTCATTTTGCTTTTTGAAGGTTCAATTTTTGGCCTTACTTTTGCCGCGGAGAGATGGCAGAGCGGTCGAATGCGGCGGTCTTGAAAACCGTTGACTGTCACAGGTCCGGGGGTTCGAATCCCTCTCTCTCCGCAAGTGAATCAAAACCCACGAATTTTCGTGGGTTTTTTGTTTTCCCGGACAACAAAAGCTTGCTTTATGGAGGCCGGGAAAACAAAAAAAACTGCGGCGAAGCCGCTTGGGTTTTGATGAACTGTTGCAGGTCTCCCCAGTTGGGATCAGCGCAGCTAATACTCTCTCTCCGCGTAAATATTCAAATGCCCCTTTCAGGGGCATTTTTCATTGAAGGAGCTCGGAAAGTTTACTTTCCGGAGCAACTGCTCAAAAATGAAAATTAAAAAAGGGCCTTTTTTAAGGCCCTTTTGAATGATTTTACTTGGCTTTTATCGTTTTGATCTCGATTGCATCTTTTGTCAGTGATCCGGTGATGATCACCTCTTCACCAACAAGATCTCCAACTTTTTCAGGATTGGTGATCGCATAGATCTTTTCACCTACTACAAGTACGGGTTTTGCACCACCTTTAACACAGGTCTTAGCACAACTAGAATGTTCTTTATTGTTTCCTTTTTTGCCACAATTTTCATCACTGATGAAACCGGTCCATTTTCCTTTTTCCAGCGCAAAAGCAGCTGTGAAAATTGAAACGGTTATGAGAAGCATGAAATACTTTTTCATATGTCTGTTTTTTGGTGTACGTAAACTTAGGTATTTTTTTCATTCCTACGTTCAATTCATACTCATTTTTTAAAACTCCTCGTTCAAAGGTTTTTTGTGGGCCATTGCCAACTTTGATCCTTTCGCCTAATCAAACTTTTCGTGCAAGTAGCTGTTTATTTTTAGGTGGAAAAGGATTCATTAAAGATCAATATAGTTTGGTTAAAACGTGATCTGCGTTTGACGGATCATAAGCCACTTTTTATGGCAGAGGAGGAGGGTATTCCTTATCTTATCATTTATTTATTTGAGCCGTCGCTATATAGTTTGCCAGATACCTCTGAACGTCACCTTCGGTTTCAGTTGGATTCCTTAATGGATATGCAGGACGAACTGCGTGAGAAGAATCATCAAATCAAAATTTTTCATGGAGATGCTGAGGATGTGTTTAGTTATCTGATGACCAAATATGAGATCAAGAGTGTTTTCAGCTATCAGGAGATTGGTATTCAGGCTACATGGGATCGCGACAAACGTATAAAGAAATTACTAAGGAATAGGGGTGTGATATGGAAAGAATCGCCTATGCATGGCGTAAGACGTGGGAGGCATAACAGGGAGGGTTGGGAGACCGATTGGCATAACACTATGTTGTCCCCAATCATTAAAAACAGTTTTTCTTTTCATCTCGGTGTTCAAATATTCGATGTTCCTGATCGTTTCAGATTTGACTATACAGAATTTAAACCTAATAGTTTGAAAATGCAACCAGCAGGATCTCGTAATGGTTTTCAGTATTTAGAAGGTTTTCTCCGTGAACGTTCCGCCGGATATAGCAGAAATATTTCAAAACCCCTTGCTTCGAGGGAATCTTGCAGCAGGATCTCTCCTTACCTTTCTTGGGGTAATCTTTCTATGCGACAAGTTTGGCAACGAACCCAGGAAGTCATTCAAAAAGTTGATAAGCCTAAACCTCTACGCGATTTTATTTCAAGGTTACATTGGCATTGTCATTTTATTCAAAAAATGGAGGACGAGATCAGGTATGAGCATGAGTGCATAAACCGGGGATACGAAAATCTTATTTTGCCTACTAATGAAAAATTCTTGAGCGCTTGGAAAAATGGTGAAACCGGTTACCCGCTTGTTGATGCCAGCATGCGTTGTCTGCATGACACCGGCTGGATCAATTTCAGGATGAGGGCTTTGTTGGTTTCTTTCCTTTGCCATTATTTGATGCAGGACTGGCGTACGGGTGTTCATCATATGGCAAGACTGTTTCTTGATTACGAACCCGGTATTCATTACCCACAATTCCAAATGCAGGCTGGTGTCACGGGAATCAATACCATCCGTATGTACAATCCAGTCTTGAACGCAAAGAAATATGATCCGGATGCAGTTTTTATCAAAACATGGGTTCCGGAATTGGCAGCATTGGATATCTCTACTGCACATGAACCTTGGACTGCACCCATGTTGAGTTATTCATCTACCTATCCTCCTCCTGTTGTTGATCCTTCCGGCGGAACCAAAAAAGCAAGAGTTGTTTACTGGGGAATGCGCAGTGATTTAGAAGTAAAACATGAAAATGTACGCATCTTGAAACAACATGTTTCCAGTAAGAAAATGACTTGAAAAGATCTCAATTAATAATTTGACTGACTCAGTTCATTAACTCTGTTGTACAATCAAAAAATAAATAGGCATTCCTACAGTGATGTTGACAGGAAATGTTACAGCTAGCGCCATGGGCAAAAAAAGACCTGGATTTGCTTTTGGGACAGAAATTTTCATGGCTGCAGGAACTGCGATGTAGGAAGCACTTGCGGCAAGGATAGCAAACATGAACCTGTTTGAAAGGTCATGTGTCACAAACCCACTCAAAAGGGCAATCAAGCTTCCGTTAAAAAGTGGAATCAATACTGCAAATATCACAGGAAACCATCCAAATGAAAAGAAGGCTTTAAGTTTCTTACCACTGGTAATTCCCATCTCAAGCAAAAAGATTGCAAGAAAACCTTTGAATAAATCATTCGTAAATGGTTTTATCCCTTCAGCTTGTTTTGCATTGGCAACATAGCCAATTATCAGACTTCCCAATATCAGTAAAACGCTCCCGTTGGTGAATGAATGTTTGATAACACTTCTTTTCCTGATTTCAGTAGCCTGATCTTTTTGATATATTGATATTAGTAGCAGACCAATTACAATTGCGGGTGACTCCATTAGGGCCATGATCGCCACCATATGACCATGTAGTAATAATTGTTGTGATTCCATATATGATACTGCAGTGACAAAAGTTACAGCACTTACTGATCCATAGGCTGCTGAGATTGCTCCTGCATCATATATATTCAACTTTCTTTTTAAAATTAAAAAAGAATAAACGGGGATGATCAAAGAGATTCCAATTCCAAACAACATCGACCAGCCGATCTCACTGGTGATGGCTTCGTGCGATAGTTCTTGTCCGCCTTTGAATCCTATTGCAAACAACAGGTAAAGTGAAATAAACTTTGATGAGTTTGCTGGAATCTCCAGATCACTTTTTAAATAGACTGCAATAATACCCAGCACGAAAAAAAGAAGTGCAGGGTTTGTTAAGTTCTCAATAAGTAAATTAGAATTCATATATAGTACTATCAAGTGGATTAAAAACTATTTCTTTGAAATATTTTTTTGACTTTGTTGTTATCAGTCCTTTTAAATCAATATTTTGTTCATGAATAAACGTTCCAAGTATTTCGGATCTCATTATTTCAGACACTTGTTTTTTTATGCTCAACTCTGCTAGTCTAAATTGCTGTTCATGCAAGGGTTGCCTTTTGAATTGTGAAGTATAATAATCAAAATACAATTCATCCAGTATGATTTCTGCAAATAACCCATATAGTTCTTCCCTTTTAATAATCCGATTCAGAAATTTGCATGCAGTGTCATTTACGAAATACACTGTATTTATTTCTTTTCTGTATATAAACTCGCTTATTGACTCCATGTATCTGGAATCATCAATGTCTAGTATCGATGCCGGACTTGAGAGAAAATATATATCATCGCAAAAATTGCTTCTTAAAAAGGGTTCCATACAAGAGAACGGACATACTACAAATAGTTTTTTTTTCATGATGTTCTGTTTTTAAAAAATGTTAAACGCATTCCTTTCCTGTTTTCATTAAAATTCCCATTGTCATAGATCAGAGATCCGTTCACGAAAGTCTTTTCAATGCTGCTCCTGAAAATTTGATTCTCAAAAGGAGACCATTTGCATTTGTATAATATATTAGATGAATCAACCTTCCATGGATGATCTAGGTTCACTAATACCAAATCCGCATAATATCCTTCTCTGATATATCCACGATGAGTGATCTTGTAAATCTCGGCAACATGATGACACATTTTTTCTACGATTTTTTCAAGGCTGATCAGCTCTTGTTGAAAAAACTCTAACATCGCCGTCAATGCATGTTGAACAAGCGGACCGCCAGAGGCCATCTGCAGATAGTTGCCATTTTTCTCGTTTATCAAATGTGGAGCGTGATCCGTTGCAATAATGTCAATTTTGTCTGTCAGCAACGCCTTCAGCAATGCATGTTTATCTTTTTCGGTCTTTACAGCAGGATTCCATTTGATTCTAGGGCCAAGAGATGAATAATCCTTATCTGAAAACCACAGATGATGAATACAAGCCTCTGAGGTTATCAATTTTTCTCTTACAGGTATAGAATTGTCAAATAATTCGGCTTCATCACCTGTTGATATATGTAACAAATGAAGTCTGTTTTTGTGTTTTTTAGCTATTTCTATAACTTGTTTTGTTGACCTTAAACAAGCCTCTCTGCTTCTTATAAGCGGATGATATTCTACAGGAATATTCTCTCCGTATTGTTTTACAAATTCTGCAATGTTATTTTTTATCAAATACTCGTCTTCGCTGTGAAGTGCAATCAGTGTATTCGTCCTAGAGAAAAGTTTTTCAAGGTATTCTGGGTGATTTGCCAGGATCGCATCATTTTTTTGCATGTATAATCCATCATCTGAAATCCCACAAACCTTTTCAGTATCAATTTTCAATACTTCTTCCAGGTTATGTTCATTCACGCCCATGAAAAACGAATAATTTGCCAACGATCTATTTGAGGCAATCTTGTATTTTTCCTCCAACTGCTCGATTGATATCGTATTTGGAATTGTATTAGGCATATCCATAAAAGAGGTGATCCCGCCGGCTACAGCAGCCCTTGATTCAGTATATAAGTCTCCCTTATGTGTAAGTCCGGGCTCTCGAAAGTGAACCTGATCGTCTATCACTCCTGGCATCAGATAAAGTCCAGTTGCATCTATCTCTGATGCATTTTTATCTGATATATGAGTTGCTATTTTTTCAATGCGCTCATTTGCGATCAGAACATCGCCTGTCTTTATTTCTCCTTCGTTAACAATGAATGCCTGTTTTATAATGATTTTATTCATCTTTTTATGGGTTGCATACATCACAGTACATCGGTTCTTCAAAGAATTTTCCATGTGGATATTTTTCTTTCATAGAAAATCCACAGCAATTGCAACTGTACTCTAATTCGAGTGTTGATCGAGTAGGGCTTTTACACAATTCGCATGTTAATCCTGAATTGTGTCCCGTAATGCCAAATCCGGGGGTTTCACAGATTGGACAAAGACTATTGCTTCTGTCGACTATTTTTTTAGCAGCCAGTGCTATTACATTCATTCTTGACGGATTGAACATGGCCCTCATGTCGGTTTCCACAAAAGCTGAACCGAATGTTTTCGAAACATCATGATATGAGGATAGCAACTCCTCCCATTCTCCAATTCCCTTGATTATCTTTTTGTTTCCATTTTTTTCGTTTCTTACCACCAGGCGGTGTGAAGGGAAAAAAGCTTTATCTGCAAAACTTCTTAACGCCTGTTCTGATTTGATTTCATTTCCACTGAAATTCGTTTCAATGCTCAATTGCCTTTCAATTATTTCCAGATCATTCATCTTGTCGATCATCATTACCCACTCTTCATCTGCGTGAACACCAAATAGTAGAGGATGCGGACCAAAAGAACCCTCACTCGCAATGCCAAGATCAATTTGATACATTTCCATGGCCCATAGACATTTCTTGCGCAAAGTTGTGACCGGGTCATCTTTTCTCTCTATTTCTCCTGTAAAGGTTCCTAATGTATCAGTATTAAAGTCTGAAGGAGTATATGGTTTTACGCCTAGACCTTGTTCCATGATAGGAGCAATGACTTTATTCTTTCCATGCATTGTAGCAATGATCATAGTTCTATTTCGGAAAAGGTTTTTTATTCCCTTCATGATCTATGATGTTGAACATCTTCAGATGAGATTTTCTTTAACCGCTTGATTGACAACAATAGTATGATGACTCCCATAGCTTTTAACAATAAAATGACTAGCGTATTGTCAGATAAAAAAGACCCAAATACACCGGCAATGCCAGTTGAAATATGAATCATTAAACTAATTTTCATTCTCATGGTCAATCAATATTAAAGGCTCATATGTGATGATGACTTCTGATGATTAATGCCAAAGCATATTTTAATTTGATAGTACTTTTTCAAGTCTGCTTTGTTGGTTGATTTTGCTATGCTCACATACAATGCTTATTATGGCCATTAAATTTTACTTGCAAAAATGGGTAAACATTATCATAATTATAATTTATCTTTGATATGAAAAGCATAAAAAAATATTATGAATTATACACTCAACCAATTGAACATTTTTTTAAAAATTGTCCAAACTAAAAGCATTACCAAAGCTTCTGAAGAACTTAATCTAACACAGCCTGCTGTCTCTATTC
>JBKCFW010000198.1:0-5924 GCA_046303675.1 bacterium | reverse complement strand
GATACTATATGTTACAGACTTCACCCACCAGTGAATTAGATGAACCATCTACAGGGTTAACTGAATCACTCAGGGACTTCAACTATACAATCGATGAAAGTGAAATAGGCTTTGAACACTTTGCGGTTATTGAAACATCTGCTACCTGGATGGATTGGTATTTTACGCATAATACTGGGAATCTTCATGCCTCTTTTGAGTATGATGGATCTTCAATAATCAAAAGCAAATGGCTAGCTCCTTAATGCCAACTCATGCTTATTTTTTTTGATCATTCTTTTGATAAACTCCGCAGAAATCAGGTAAGTAACAACTATCATAATGATGAACATGATCACATGCTGATTTAGCGGTCTAAAGCCAACATAAATAGCAGCTGGGGTATAAGGGATCATCCAACCTACAAGAAGAAAGGTCAATACACTTAATATAAGAGGTGTGCTTGGTCTTCGTGATAACAAACTTGTTTTTGGTGTTCTGATGATAAAGATGACAAGAATTTGGGTTGCCAAAGACTCCATGAACCAGCCTGTTCGAAACTCTTCTGGACTGAGTTGAAAAATCTTGTAAAACACAAAAAATGTGGCAAGATCAAATACTGGGCTTGTTAATCCAAAGGCTAACATGTAATTTCTGATCATTTTTATGTCCCATCTTCTGGGCGCTTTAACAAACTCCTCGTCAACATTGTCAGTTGGAATTGCAATTTGTGAGGAGTCGTAGAGGAAATTATTGATCAGTATTTGAGCCGGCAGCATTGGTAAAAAGGGGAGAAATAAAGTGGCAATTGCAACAGAAAACATATTGCCAAAATTTGAGCTAAGTCCCATTAGGATATATTTCATCGTATTTTCAAAAGTTTTTCTTCCTTCCAAGATACCTTCCTTGAGCACAAGAAGATCTTTTTTTGTAAGTATAAAATCTGCTGCATCCTTCGCAATATCTGTTGCACTATCAACTGAAATTCCAATATCAGCAGTTTTAAGCGATGGAGCATCATTGATACCATCTCCCATGTATCCAACTGATCTGTGAATTTTTTTAAAAGCATTGATCACTCTATTTTTTTGTTCAGGTGAGAACCTTGCAAATATTGTAATGTCTGAGACCTTTTGTTGTAGGGCTTCTTCAGACAGTAATTCAAGTTCATTGCTCAACATGATTCCTTTAACTGGAAGTCCAATTGCTGAACAGATCTTTTGAGTTACAAGGTGATTATCACCGGTGATGATTTTCATTTCAACGCCAATTTTTTTGAGCTCAGTTACTGTTTCGTCAGCATCTTGTTTCGGCGGGTCTAAAAAAGCGACAAATCCCTTGATGTTCATTTTTATTTCATCTTCAAAACTGTATTTCGGTTTTTTTTCAATTTCGCGTATTGCGATCGCCAAGACCCTGAACCCATCTTTGCTCAACGACT
Source organism: bacterium (assembly GCA_046303675.1). GTDB lineage: Bacteria > Bacteroidota > Bacteroidia > Chitinophagales > Chitinophagaceae > Pollutibacter. The sequence continues at coordinate 4,504 of JBKCFW010000198.1, read as the reverse complement.
CGTATAGTTTGTATGCTTTTATTTTTTCTTCAGCTGAAAGACTTTCGGATTTTAAAATTTCTTCCGGCGCTCCTTTACAGATCAGAATATTTTTTAAGCCATCATTGACTACGATGCTCATCTTTTTTCTTAAAAAATCGAATGGGACCTCATCAATTTTTTGATAACCAGATATATTAGGCTTGCCGAAATTGATAATTGCATCATCGAGTGGATTTTTTATTCCTGTTTGAAAAAAGCTGTTGATGTAAGCAAGTTCAAAAAGAGATCCTGACTCTTTTTCATCCAGATCAATGCATTTGATCAATGTGATTTTATCTTCTGTTATGGTCCCTGTTTTGTCAGTACACAATATCTCCATACTTCCAAGGCCTGGTATTGCGGATAGACGTTTTACAATAATGCCCTTACTTGCCATTCTGATCGATCCTTTTGCCATGGTGACAGACATGACCATGGGCAGTAGCTCTGGTGTCAGACCAACTGCAATTGCTATGCTAAAAAAAAATGATTCAAGGATGTCGTGCTGTAAGATCGCATTCACAAAAAAAATAAAAAGCACCAGAATGAGCGTTACTTTCATGATCAACATTCCGAACTTTCTCATACCCCGATTGAAATCGGTATCATCTTCTTTACGCATCAATGTTCTTGCAATTGATCCATATTGAGTTTTCTCACCAATACTATACACCATTGCCTTTGCTGTACCTGTTAGAACACTTGATCCCATAAATACGAGATTCCTGATCGCTGCCAATTCAGTCTCTTTGCTAGCCATTGCGACATTTGATTTTTCTGAAGGGAAAGATTCTCCGGTCAAAAATGATTGGTTGACAAACAAATCATTTGATTCAAGAATCAACAGATCGGCCGGAGCAATTTTCCCGGCAGATAACAGAACAATATCACCAAGGCACATTTCATCATTTATGATTTCAACTATCTTGCCGGACCTGATCACTGATGTTTTGATCGCGACCTTATTTTTTAATTTTTCGGAGGCTTTCCTCGCACTTTTTTCTTGCATATAATCCATGACAACACTGATCATCACCATCAAGACAATGATCAGTGAACTAATTCCTTGACCTATAAAGAAGGAAATAGAAGCAGCAATCAACAAAAGGATGACCAATGGATTGCTTAAGTGACCTATTAATATTAAAAGCTCATTTCTTTTTTTTGATACGGCAATTATATTTTCCCCGAAAATTTTTGTTCTATTTATAGCATCTTCTGTTGTTATGCCGTATTCAATGTTTGTTTTGAATACTGCAACTGCATGTGTGATTTCTTGTGTAGCGATCAGCGCTGGGTTCGTTCCATTTTCCATTTTATAGAGCTGATACAAAACAATTAAATCCAAATCCCGGAAATTGATTCAAATGTCATCGACAAGCATGATGATGGTCAGTTGTAGCAATCGATTCGTTTTGACTGATTTTATAGATCTATTGCTAGTGCCAACATTCAGTCACTTTTATTCGATTAAATAAATTTTAGTTACCTTTGTACTATTAATATACTCTCTCGACAGCCCCTGTTATGCTTAGTGTCAAAGTTCATCAGGTCAATTTGGGCAGGTTATATAGCATCTGAAGATTCAGGTGTTCACTTTTAAATCATATTATTTTGTTATTCAAGGACTTAAATTTAATTGAGCCGATCCTGAGATCGCTCAACACTGAGGGCTATTCTACGCCCACACCGATTCAACAACAATCTATCCCTGTTGCATTAACAGGCAAAGATCTCTTAGGATGTGCACAAACAGGCACAGGTAAAACAGCTGCATTTTCTATTCCCATCTTGCAACGTCTTTATCAGGGAAAGCAGAACGATCAAAAGCATACTGGTATTCGAGCCCTAATTCTAACGCCAACACGTGAGTTAGCGATCCAGATAGATGAGAGTATTGCAGCCTATGGCAGACATCTTGGCTTGAAGCATCTTGTCATTTTTGGTGGCGTGTCTCAACACCCTCAAACAACTGCATTAAGAAATGGGACAGATATTCTGATTGCAACGCCTGGCAGACTTCTTGATTTGATGCAACAGGGCTATATCAGTTTATCCGCTATTGAAATTTTTGTGTTGGATGAAGCAGACCGCATGCTTGACATGGGGTTTATTCATGATGTCAAAAAAGTAATTGCAAAATTACCGACAAGACGCCAGACCTTATTTTTTTCAGCAACGATGCCAAGCGAAATAGCTTCGTTGGCTGATAGTATTCTTAATCAGCCTGTGCGTGTTGAAGTTACTCCTGTTTCTTCTACAGCGCAGACCATCAGCCAATCAATGTATTTTGTTCAAAAAACGGATAAAAAAGAATTGTTGGTCCATCTTTTAAAAGATCGTTCGATCGAAAGAGTACTGGTATTTGCCAGAACAAAGCATGGCTCTGACAAAGTGGTGAAAGATCTGCATAAGTTTGGAATCAGTGCTGAGGCCATACACGGAAACAAATCTCAAAATGCAAGACAGCGCGCGTTGAGTAATTTCAAGAGTGGACAAACCAGAGTACTGGTTGCCACTGATATTGCTGCAAGAGGTATTGATGTTGATAATCTGACACATGTTATCAATTATGAATTACCCAATGTTCCTGAAACATATGTACATCGCATTGGAAGAACCGGACGTGCGGGTGCCAGTGGCACTGCCTTTTCATTCTGTGATCATGAAGAGCGCGAATATTTAAGGGATATACAAAAACTGATTGGCAAAACGATCCCTGTGGTAAATGATCATCCTTATGTTATGAATGATTCTTCCTTAAGTATCAGAAAGACGCTGCCGCAAACATCAGTCCAGAGACCCCATGGTAATGGACTCAGAAGAACTTTCACATCATCGGAGCGACGGAACTCTTCTCCCAAGATCATATTAAAGAAAGCCAATTAGACCTGGCAGATATTCATAGGGGCCTTGCAGATGGGCCCCTTTTTATTTGCTTAACATCAGTTTAACATTTTGGGTGCTATTTTACGATTTAAGGAAATTCCCCTTTGCAGGTCATATAAATTTGTTTGACTTTGTTTCAAACCATAGCTTTGCCCAAGTGTTATTAGCTGGTAATCAATAGGTTTAACAACTTATAGAATCATTGTAACACGGTTCTGTTGTAGTTCTAAATAGATATCATGGCTGAAATCAAATCAACTGTTTCGCTTTCGCGATCTCTCAGACGGGTCATTGAAATTATTCGTCTAGAAAAAAAAGAAGTTTCAGCTATTTATTTTTACGCGATACTAAGCGGTCTTATCCAACTCTCTCTACCATTAGGTATTCAGGCAATCATCAATTTTGCACAAGTTGCAGTAGGCAGAACTAAACTTCCTGCATCAATGTGGTTATTAATGTCGATGGTGGTCGGCGGTGTTTTTATAGCCGGTTTGTTGCAGGTTAATCAAATGAAAGTGGTAGAAAAAATACAGCAGCGTATTTTTTCTCGTTATGCACTGGAGTTCACCTACAAGATACCAAGGATGGAAAATGTTGCAGTGGACGGCATTCATATGCCTGAGCTGGTTAACCGATTTTTTGACGTGGTTGTTTTACAAAAAGCCTTGTCAAAACTTTTACTTGATATACCACTTGCTGTAATTCAAATATTATTTGGACTTCTTCTGTTATCTTTTTATAATCCGTTGTTTATTGTACTTGGAATATTACTTATTCTGATTTCATATCTCATCTTTTACTTCACAGCAAAGAAAGGGTTGGAGGCATCTATCAGAGAAAGTAATTATAAATATGAAATTGTAGGATGGATCGAAGAGCTGGCGAGGAGTTTCAAGAGTTTTAAGATCACAGGGAAACATAACCTTCATCTCAGCAAGACGGATGATTTGCTGAAAGGATATTTGGGTGCACGAACCGATCATTTCGTTGTGTTGAAATTTCAGTATTGGAGTCTGGTCTTATTTAAATTATTCATCACTGCTGCCATGTTGATCATTGGCGCCTTGTTGCTGATGAATCAGCAGTTGAACCTGGGACAATTCATTGCAGCAGAGATTGTGATCATTACTGTGTTGTTGGCGGTAGAAAAATTAGTTCTTAGTTTAGACAAAGCATATGATTTACTTACCAGTCTCGAGAAGTTAAGTACGGTCACGGATAAGTCAACAGAAAATAATATTGGGTTGCCAATGCCCAATGATCAACCGGGCGTTTCAATTGAGATACGTGATCTGACTTTTGGCTATAAAAAAGATCAACAATTATTGAAAGGGATTGATCTAAATATTACACCAGGACAAAAAGTTTGTGTGGTCGGTGATGCAGGTTCGGGGAAATCTGTTTTAATGGAAATGTTAACAGGTTCCCTGCTGAATTATGAGGGACTTTTTCTGGTAAATGGCTTACCGTTACGTAATTACAACATTCAATCCTATAGAGAGATGATGGGTGTTTTTTATCACGAGCAAGACATTTTTAAGGCTACGTTGTATGAAAATATTACCATGGGAAATAATGCGATCAGTTCATCGGA
>JBKCFW010000197.1:0-11547 GCA_046303675.1 bacterium | reverse complement strand
ATGCAGCTGGATATAAGGTATATCCAGCTGAAAAAATTCGCTCTAATCTGCCTCCACAAAGAACACTTATCGATCTTCATGCTGATAAACTCAGTCAGGTTCCCGATAATGCGGATCCTGCTGTTATATTGGACATTCAGTTGAATACATTTGAAAGCTTTTACGAGCAGGCCGTGTTACATAATTTGTCACAAATTACCGTGATTCATGGTATTGGTACTGGCAGATTAAAAGAAGAAATTCACGAATTACTTCGTCATAAAAAAGAAGTTAAATCATTTGCTAATAGACTCCATCCTTTGTATGGTTATGGGTCTACAGAGATTTGGTTGAATCAAATCAAATAAACTTGCTTAATTTTACTTTGTCGAAAATCTAGCTATCGCGTTGTTTTTCAACGAGGAAAGTCCGGACAGCACAGAGCATCGCACCGGTGAATAGCCGGGTCTCGAGTTATCGGGAACAGAAAGTGCCACAGAAAATAACCGTCCTTCGGGATAAGGGTGAAAACGGGAGGTAAGAGCTCCCGATGTCATGCAGTAATGCTTGTCATGGGTAAACCTTGCGTGCTGAAATGCCACATAGGTTTCAGTATCTTCGGATGGTAGGTGACTCGCCTGCTCTCATTGAGGCTGAAATGGGTAGGCAGCTTGATCGCTGAAGGCAACTTTTGCGACAGATAAATGATAGCTTAAAACAGAATCCGGCTTATGATTTTCGGCAATTTATTATAAAGGCCCACTTAAACGAGGGCCTTTGTAATAAATATCTTATAGGGTATTCAATCAATGATTCTCAACATAGAAGTTCTTATTCATGATGGCATCGGCGCAAATGTTGTTGTATTTACTTCCTGATGAAATAAGTATTGAAGAAATAAAATGATGGTTGATATCATGATCTGCCTGAATCATTGATCCTTTAAAATCCAAGTTTTCGGACCTGAACAAAAGATTAATGTATTCATCACAATCTTCTATAGATGAAAGAGTTATAGGCAAGTTCATATAGTTTAGAAACTGTTTCGTCATATCATCATCAGAGTGCTGGTAATTTGGATGTGCAATACGGAACTTGTTTATCATCTCAATAAAATCATTCATATTCCGGTTTATTTCTGAGTCAGCTCGTCGTATCATCTTTTTTGTTGGAACGGTGATCGTTGTTGATTTGGTATCATCGTTGGTTGGCTGATCGCTGAATGTAATGGGCCTTAAACTGTCAATTGATTGCCCTTTTGTTGTGATTGTATAGGAGCTGTTCCCAATAAGCAGCATAATTGCTACGATCATGTTGAGCATCCATGTAAACAACCTGTTTATCCTTTTTTTCATATTTTTTATTTAAACTTCCTCTTTTGGCTTTACCCTTATTTTGAGGAATAACAATTTTTAATGTAATATGCAAAGCATAGTACCTTGCATTAATTTATAATAATTACTGTGTGGATCGTGTGTCAATGTCTTCTTAATTGACACTGCAAAGGTACGGTTTATCTATCTAGAAGCAAGAATATATAGTTAATGAATTTAAAATATTTCTAAAAAAAGGCACTATTAATGCTTATAAATATAAATTATCTACTCTATAAATATATATTTAGATATATTCAAATAAAATGACCAATATGGTCGAAGGTTATGATAATAAGATGCCCTCGGATTTAATCCGTCAAAAAAAATGCAAACAATATTAAGTTAAAGTAAGTCTAAGGCTTTGGCAAATGTTGTTACAATAGGAACAATTGTAACGGAAACCATTGATGGTAAGAATAAGTAAACTACAACGGACAGTGCTAAAGAAAGGAAAAATAAAATCCAATAGATATTTTTCTGACTTTGGGTCATCGTTTCAAATTTTAGCAAATATACAGCAAAAATGTTTTTTCATAGACCTTATGAATCTTGTTTTGGTATAGAAATATTTTTCTTAAAAGTTACCACTAGTTGAAATAGGTATAGTTTTACGCAATATTATCATCTTCTCAATGACCATAACTATCTTTTTACGCTTTTCAACTACACCAGGGCAAGATATTTTGATTTCGGGAAATTTGGTTCAATTTATGAATCCAGGTCAGGAAGTTCCTCTGTTAATGAATTATTTGAATAAAGATCTATGGTCTATAGTTTTCAATGTAGATAAAAAGAAGAAAAACAAGTTAAAATTCCTGAATTACTCTTTTGTCTTAAAGCAACATGAAGATATTACCCTTTATGATTGCGGCAAACATCGTTGCATCGACCTAGATTCTAACGAAGATGATATAACAATCATAGAATCCTGGAATGACATGGGCACCATTAGTAATGTGTTTAATACGGCACCTTTTAAAAATGTTTTTTTCAAAAATAAACAAACCCAGTTGCCCCAAGACTTAAAACGTCATTTTCATTTTTCCGTTGAAGCACCGACACTAATAGATCGACAAAAACTGGTCATGACCGGTGATACAACATCTCTTGGAAACTGGCTTTCATCTGGTTATATAGAAATGCAGTTTGATGGTAAAAAGTGGTTTGTAGAATTAGATACCTTCGAAGAAGTATCACGAATTGAATATAAATATTGTATAGTCTCATGCGACGATAATTCAATTGTTTACGAACTTGGAGCGAACAGAATACTGAATTATATTGATTATTATTCATCAAGAACAATTGTTAATGATGGATATTTACGAATTGAAAATTATTCATGGCGTGGTACGGGAGTTGCAGTGCCGGTTTTTAGTTTAAGAACCAAACGTAGTATTGGTGTAGGAGATTTCAACGATCTCAAGAAAATGGTTGATTGGTGTAATAAAACATCCATCAAGATGATACAATTACTGCCCGTGAACGATACCACCATTACTCATACATGGAAAGATTCATATCCATATTCATCCGTTTCTTCAATAGCCTTGCATCCGCTTTATATTTCAATTGAAAAAATTGCCGAAAAAAGCAACCTTCAATTGGTTGCTTCAATTCTTGAAGAAGGCAAGCGCATAAATGAATTTACCGATGTAGATTATGAAGCAGTGATGGACATCAAATGGAGTGCCCTAAGAATTTTATATGATTCAATGTATGAATCAACAACCAGCATTCAGGATTTTCAAAAGTTTCTTAAAAAGAATTCATATTGGCTTATTCCATATGCTGTTTTTTCTTATCTCAGGGATAAATATAAAACAGCTGATTTTACTGAATGGGGTACATATGGTCAGTTTAATTCCCAGATGTTACTTGAAATAGAGGGCCAAAGTACAATGGAACATAAGGAATGTTGCTTTTACTATTTTGTCCAGTATCATCTTCACAAACAATTAAAAGAGGCACACGATTACGCTAATAAGAAAGGGATCATACTAAAAGGCGATATTCCGATTGGGGTCAATAGGTTTGGTGTAGAGACGTGGACAGAACCCGAATTGTTTAATCTTGATATGCAAGCAGGAGCACCACCTGATGACTTTGCAGTGACAGGACAAAATTGGGGGTTCCCGACATACAATTGGAGTGCAATGAAGCAGGATGACTATACTTGGTGGCGTAAACGTTTTCAGCATCTTGCTTCCTATTTTGATGTATTCAGAATTGATCATATTCTGGGTTTTTTCAGAATCTGGTCAATACCATCAGACCAGTCTGAAGGTATAATGGGAAGATTCGTTCCTGCTATACCAATAATGAAAAGAGAGCTGACAGACCTGAACATTGTTTTTGAGATGTCGCGTTTCTGTGAACCTTATATAACGGATGCGATAATTGCTGAGATCGCAGAAAATTATTCGGAGGAAATCAAAGAATTTCTTGAGTTTTCATCCGAGGGCAATTACAGATTAAAATCTACACATAAAACCCAAAAAGCGGTTGAACTTCATTTCAGAAAAATAAAAAGTACTGAGAAAAATAAAAAGTTGAAATCAATCCTGTTTTCACTGATCTCCAATGTTATTTTCTTTAATGATCCAGACGATGTTAATGCTTTTCATTTCAGATTCAACATGGCCAATACGCCTTCCTTTAAGCATTTAGATAAATCAACTAAGCAAAAATTAACACACCTGTATAATGACTACTTTTATTATCGTCAGGATCAATTATGGAGACAAGAAGCAATGGAAAAACTACCTGCGCTAAAAACTTCCACTGATATGTTGCTGTGTGGCGAGGATCTTGGTTTTATCCCCCGATGTGTTCCCGATGTAATGCAATTACTTGGTTTATTGAGTTTAGAGGTTCAACGTATGCCTAAAATTCCTAACCACCAATTTGTGAACCTAACTGACGTTAGGTACCTATCAGTTGTAACACCTTCAACACACGATATCAGTACGATCAGAGCGTGGTGGCAAGAAAACAGGATTTTGTCGCAGCAATTTTATACTGATGAACTAGCTCAGCATGGTATAGCACCTAATTGTGCAGATCCTACTATAATACAGTCAATTTTACTTCAACATTTATCTTCCAACGCCCAATGGGCTGTTTTTCAAATTCAAGACCTGTTGGCAATAAATGAAGAAACTTGGGTTAAAGATCCGAAAGAGGAAAGGATCAATATACCTGAAGATCCGAATCACTGTTGGAAATACAGAATGAATATTGGAATTGAAGAACTATTGAAAAACAATGACATCAACAATAAATTAAAATTTCTTATTGAATCAAGTGGGAGGGTATAATATATGTTTGACATCAGATACTGTAAACAAGAATTGCCATTTGAATATCCTTTTACTATTTCAAAAGGCACAAAAACGCATCAACCAATATTTGTTGTCGAACTCAAATGGCATGGCTTAAGTGGATATGGTGAAGCGCCTGCAATATCATATTATCATATTTCTGTTGAACAGATGATGGAAGACCTTGAAATCAAACGTAAATTTGTAGAGCAATTCAGCTTTACCGAACCCAAAAGGTTCTGGCATTTCCTTCATCATCTTTTTCCCAAAAATCCATTTTTGGTCTGTGCATTGGATATGGCAGGGTGGGATCTTTATGGAAAGATCCGAAATAAACCCCTGAACGAAATATGGGGATTTGATATATCAAAAACACCTAAAACGGATTATACCATTGGAATTGATACGCTTCAAAATATGATCAACAAGATTGAAAGCCATCGTGCACCGATCTATAAAATTAAAGTTGGAAGCGATAATGATCTTCAAAATTTGATACAAATTAGAAACATTTCAAATTCAATTATTAGGATTGATGCCAATGCGGGATGGTCATACGATCAGGCAATTTCATATTTACCTGAATTGAAAAGATTGAATATAGAATGTATTGAACAGCCATTTGCTAAAGATGATCTTGAAACAACGAGATCATTCAGAGAGAAGACTACAATACCTATCATAGCAGACGAATCATGTGTTTCTGAAAAGGATATTACCCTATGTTCCGAGGCATTTTCGGGAATCAATATAAAACTAACCAAGTGTGGTGGAATAACACCAGCGCTTGACATGATCAAAAGTGCTCGAAAGGCAAATTTAAAGATCATGCTCGGCTGTATGAATGAGAGTTCAATAGGAACTGCCGCAATTGCTCATTTAGCGCCAACAGTTGATTATCTAGATGCTGATGGCCCGCTCTTGTTGAAAGAAGATCTGGCTACTGGATTAACTTACGATGATTTTACTGTGATTCCAAGTGGTAAACCTGGACTTGGAATCACAGTAAAAAATGATATTTTCTAAAGACTTGCTAACGTGTTTAGAGTCTGATACCAACACCACCACCAATCATTCTGGGGTCTCCCAGATGGGCTGCACCAAAATCATAGGCATAGGCAATATATTTCTTGCCTGTCAGGTTTCTTCCCCATACTGAAAAGTCAATTTGTGCAACACGATAACTTGCCCTAAAATTCAATAATCCATAACCTGTTTGTTTGATCTGATTTGAAAGGTCAAAATACTGATCGCCTACATAACTGTATTCGGTTCTAAAGTTAAGTGTTGATTTACCTATGCTAACCTGGTATTGGACTGCAAAATACTGGGTAGTAGTTGGTGTGTATATTTGTTTTTTATTACTAAGATCAATTTCTGATCCATTACTGACACCTTTTAAACGCGTATATTTTGCGTTTGTAATACCTCCTGCATATTGAAAAGTTAGTCCCTTTGCCGGCCTGTATACTAATTCCAGTTCAGCACCTGACGAATTCATTTTTCCCGCATTTCTGGTAACAGTGATTGCTTCGGGTAGCAGTAATTGAGGAGCCTGAATATCTGTTACGGCATTGTAGAAGACTGAAATACCATAACGGAATGTTTTAGTATTGTTTTCTCCTTTTAAGCCTGCCTCAAACATATTGCTATATTCAGGCTTATAGCCGATCAATGGGGCTTGTGATGGGTCAGAGGTTATGCCGGAGAGTCCACCTGTCCTGAAGCCTCTACTATAATTGACATAGATCAATTGAATTTCACTTGGATTGTACTGAAGACCTAACCTTGGTGAAATAGCACCGAAATTTGTTTTACCACTTGCTTCAGGTGTTGTTACAACAATTGGCTCAGGAGTTAATCCATATTCACCTTTAATAGATAGTTTTCTATTTTCTCTGTCTGCCCTTATCCCTGCGTTTACCGATAATTTATCAGTGATCTGATGTTTTACATTAGCATATGCAGCCATTCCAGTATTTGTAGCAATATTGGTAGAGATCAAAGCAAAGTTTGTCTCAGGAACACCAAATAGGCCAGCATCATCGCCAAAAACTGTTGCTTGTTTTGTTGGACTTTTTTGAATAAATTGAAATAAACCTGCAGACCAGCTTACTTTATCATTAGTTTTTGTTGCTGAACTTATTCTGAATTCATTGGTCAGCACATCAACCTTATTAAACTCTTTTCCGTAGTTATTGTATACACCTACAATATCAAATGTTGAAAAATCGCCATCAAGACTATTAGTGTAGAATCTATAGTTTTTTTGCAAGGCTGTTTGTAAGCTAAGATTGACCCTTGAACCATTTCTACGAATAATGATGGATGTGTTTTCGGTTTTGTCTTTCATCATCCCAAGACTATTCTGTGCAAGATGATATGAATTGTTAAGTAATTCACTCATATCATTGACCAATGGGAATGCACCATGATTATTAGCTAAATATCGTTTATGGTCAGCTTGAATACTCCACTGATCATTTAAAATATAACGAAGCTGGGCATTCATTAACGTTTGATTTTGTTTATCAAATTTTGAATCGTTGAAGTCATTTGTGAAGAAGCCACTTCTTTTGTCATGCATTAGAGAAAAGGATGCAAAAAGTTTATTCTTGATGATCGGTGTTTTGATACCAGCTGTATATCGTTGTTGGCCATGACTTCCGAATTGAACATCCGCATTGCCTGATGCTTTATTTCCAGGTTTTTTGGTAGTGATATTGATTACACCTCCCATGGCATTTCTGCCATATAGTGTGCTTTGAGCTCCTCGGATGATCTCAATGCTTTCAATATCATTTAGCTGAGGAATATAAGTATCAAGACTGAACTGGGCAACACCATCGATATAGGTAGCAATTGCTTGATCATAGGAGGTGGTAACCACACCTCTAATTCCTGTAATATTTCTATTATCTCCGGAATTTGAAAGTGTAAGATTAGGGGAAAACCCATTGAGATCTGCAATTTCCCAAATTCTCATATCTCTAACCTGATTGGCATTCAAAGATGAAACAGACGCGGCAGTTTTGTATAATGACGTTTCTTGCTTGTCAGCGGTAACTACAATATCGTTTAGTTTTTTAAATATCGGATCTAATTGAATTACAATATTTGCATCATGATCTACCTGAACAACAGTGATTTTTTCTGCATACCCTTCAGCTGAGATAATGATTTCATAATTGCCTTTCCCCACAAGTTTAAATGTTGTTGAACCTGTTTGATCAATGGACCCAATACTTGCAGATTGATTCAATATTTTTGCCTGGTAATCTTTGATTTGATTACCTTGAAGGTCTTTGACTTGGATATTCAACTTTATAGCTGTTTGGCTAAAAGTTGAAACAGAGATCATTAGCAGCACGCACATGTTCATGAATCGCATCATAGTTGTTTGATTTAATATTATTGCTTAGTCTTTCTTTTTTCTCCTATGGTTTTTAAAGAATTGATGCTAACATTCAGCTCGAAGCCAATTAATAAAACCAATGAATTTACAAATACAAGAAACATGAGTATAAGTATACTTCCCAGAGATCCATATATAAGATTATATGAGGCAATATTGTTCACCCAGAAAGAAAAAAGATACGTAAATGCGATAATTAAAATTGTTGCGAGTAAGGCTCCCGGTGTTCGGATTTTCCATTTCTTCTGTACATGGGGTGCATACCGATAGGTTAATCCGATGGCAAAAAATATCAGAAGAAATATAATCAATAGCTGCCCTATTTTAAATAAACTATCTACAAATTGATCTTTTATATTCAACAGGTCAACGATCCAGGTAAGCACTATGGTTTGTGTAAGCATGATCATTATTGTTGCCATGATCAACATTACTAGAATGGCAGTCAGCCTGATTGCACTCCACCTGATTTGGATAAAATTTCTTTCCTCAATTTCAATATGCAACATTGATTTTCGGAAAGTACGCATGATCGTCAGCGTGGCATTTGAAGAAAAGTAAATAGCCAATAGCAAACCAAAAGATAACGTTCCTGTTCCAGCAGCAAAGAAATCATCCATCACACTTCTTATCATCATATAGGTGTGCTGATCCGGTATGATGGTTTTAAGCAAAACAAGTATTTCATTGTATAGCACCTTGGATCCTGGAATAAAAGAAAGTAGTGTGAAAACGAAGATAAAGAGGGGAGGGACCGCCATTAAAAAGTTAAATGCGACCGAGGCGGCTCTTTCATTTAATCCTATCTGTTGTGTTTGTCTGAAAAAAAATATAATCACATCATACAAGGGGATACCTTCAAAACCAGGCAGTACTATTTTTTTTGACCAGCTAATCATTGCCCTAATGGGTTTGGTTTCAATAATGATTCGCTGTAATTTGATCATGGTCTTTATTTAACGTATTCTCAAACTGTCTAATGCTCTTCTATACTTTCGAGCATTTTTAATATGCTCTTCAGCTGTTTCAGCAAAGTTGTGTGATCCAGAAAAATCTTCTTTAGCACAAAAATACAAATACGCTGTCTCTTTGTGATTCAGTACAGCATCTATCGTCGTAATAGAGGGTGTACAGATGGGGCCGGGGGGAAGTCCTTTATTTGTGTAAGTGTTGTATGGTGATCTTGAGGTGCTTTTGATATGGCTACCCGTGATCCGCCTGATTGTAAAATCACCTATTGCAAATTTGATCGTCGGATCAGCACCAAGCGTCATTCCCTTTTTCAATCTGTTCAAGTATACACTTGCCATGATAGGCTTTTCATCATCATCATTCGTTTCCTCTTCAATGATTGATGCTAGGGTATAGACTTCTTCATTGCTTAGGCCTGCTCTTTTTGCTTTTTCTCTGCGATTTTCATTCCAGAACATTTCTGATTCACGATACATACGATTGATAAATTCTTTCGGTGTTATATTCCAGTATATCTCATACGTATTCGGAATGATAACTGTCATAAAGGTTTCATTCCTTATTCCGAATTGTTTGATTGAATCATTATTGCTAATAAATGCTGATAATTCCCTTTCCGTAAATTCAAATTTAGTGGAAACAAATTTTATCAGATCCTTCTTGGTTCTATACTTGTTGATGGTCAGAGAAACAGGATGCTGCCTTCCACCATTCAGCATTCTAAAAATTGAAAAAATACTTGAATTTTTTCTGATGGTGTATCTACCTGCTTTGATGTTTTTCCAATATCCAGACCATTCAGCAAGGGCAAGAAAAGTGGTAAATTGTACTTTTTTTACCTTGCTTTTTATCTTTTCTTTCACAACAGATTTGTCAGCTTGCTTGCTCGGAATTAAAATGGTTATCTGATCTTCATTAAAACTGGTTGCTGGCCTCAAAAAAACTACATAGAAGAAAGCAGATGATAACACCGCTAACAATACCAGAAGTATGATTCCGTAACGAATTCCTGATTCCTTCTTTTTATGTTTTCTTTTAGCGCTCATACCTATAAACAAAAAAACCCTGCTTTTTAAGGAGGGTTTTAAATCAATTAAGTTAGATGTCAGTTGCCTTTCCCTTCTGCTGGAGGAGCTGGTGGAACTGCAACAGGTGCCTGTTGTTGTGGAATACTTGGGGTGGTGCTAGTAGGAATATTTTTTATTGCATCACTTCCATTATTCTTGGCTGAGTTAATCACCAGGGCAGATACAAGACAAAGCACTACCAGAATACTCGATAAAACCCAAGTGCCTTTTTCCAACACATCGGTTGTTTGTTTAACACCCATGAATTGGTTGCTGAACCCTGCAATACTACCAGACAATCCACCACCTTTAGGGTTTTGTATCAATACAATTATACCAAGCAATGCTGAGGTAAGTATGATCAGAATAAGAAATAGTGTGGTCATGATTTTTTTTCTTTAAGAACTAAAATTTTGTCTGTAAAAATACGGCTATTGTCAGGATTTTGCAAACTTAATTTATGGTAAATTTCGATCGCTTTTTCTACTAATCCTTGCTTGACATATACGTCTGCCATGGCTTCTGTGACTATGGTTTCTGGATCAGAAGCATCTGAAACAGAAAAATCAGGGTCAGATTCTAATTCTTTCCTGGTATGATTGTCTTGTTCTGGCTGTAATCGCTTCATTGTTTTCAACCAGGCTGTAAAACTTTTGACCTTCTTCCCAAATTCATCTTTGTCATCAATATGGGAGATATTGATCCCTTGTGAGGCAAAATAATCGATCGTGTGATACGGCTCTAAGGGAATGCTCATTTCATCAAAAGCTGATTCGGACTGGACTTCTGTTTTTTTGTCTGATTCTTCCCTCCGAACATTCAAGTGATTATCTACGAGAAAGTCATTTTGAAGTAAAAAAGTATACCATGGTGTAAAAGGAAAGAAAAGCGAAGTTTTTTTGCTTTGCTCATTGAATTCACTGTCATTTTTGGCTTTAAGCTGCTTTGTGTAAAGGAGCTGTATGATGGATGAGAAGGGGTATTTGGAACAATATTCTTTGAGAACATCTGATGAAAGATGATCAATATTGTTCAGATTCAGCAGTGAATGAAGTTTTTGGTCAGCTTGAATACTCATTTCGCTAATATAGGCTCCTTTACCAATTTGAAAAAATCCTATTAAAAATTTCGTCCGTAAGCGCCGTCACCATCATTTCATTCAACTCCGATTCAGCTTGAGTGAGACTTTTGGTTGCAGAAAAAGGGAAGTTTCTCGTGATGTCTGCCTCGAAATTCTTCTTCTCATCAAGTTTATTTTTAAAGATGATATGTACTGATACATTCAGGTTATTGCTTGCAACCTGTTGTTGAGAAATACCAGAAGTGCTTACAGAATAATCACTGATATAACCACCGATCTCATAGTCGGCATCTCCATTGGTCTGCGATAACCTGGTTTGGTTAATGATTTTTTG